>NZ_DLHL01000027.1:130174-193378 GCF_002483225.1 Gemmatimonas sp. UBA7669
GCAGCCGCGCGGCTGCAGATTGAAGCGGGTCATGGTGGGAAGAATTGATTGGAGATGACACACCGAGCGGATTGCACGGCGCAAATGCAACGCACATCGCAATGAGTGCGCGCAATCGCATTGTTCAATGTGGAACGCAGCATGTCAACGCCGTTTTCGAAGTTGAGGCCGATAAAGTAAAGTGGTGGGACGAAATCGCATTGTACGCGTGATCGCCGTCACCGATTGGCGACAATCTGAAACAGGCGACTGCGCGATGCATGCGCGCCCCGGGTGGATCGCATGCTGACCGTCAGTGCATAGTCCCCCGGTCGCAAACCAGCCGTCGACAGGGTGAGATATCGGCCATGCACTGACGGCGCCTGCGATGAGGCAGACAGCAATTCGCCGGGCCTGGTGTCGGTCCACTGAATGCGGTTGCCGCTGGCGTCTCCACGTCCGCCGCCGAGCGCCACGGAAACGCGCTCGAACACGCCCCGGCGATTCAGGCGCTCCACCTGCAGTGTGTATTGCACGGAGTCATCGGCTGCGAAACCGTAGCTCTCGAAATAGAGACCGACTACGGACTGCGCGAGCACGGTGGTAGAGGGTAACAGGTGCGCTTCGATGCTGTCCATCGAAACGCTTGAGCTGGAATGCGGTGCGAGCAGCGCCGGTTGCGCCATGGCCACCTGTCCCACCGCCAGTGTCGCGAGCGGTGGTTCAGCTGTCAGCCCCAGGCGCAAACGCGCGTCAACGCCGCGCTGCGCGTCCATACGAAGCTCGAGCGATACGACCGACGAGTCGAACGCGAGCGCGCCGGCAAGCACCACAGGCTGCAATGCGGATGTGCGGCGCGCATCGATGGGGCGCACCGCAAGCGGCGAGGCTGCGGCGATGAGACTAGCGGTCAGGGAGTCACTCGAGCGCGGGGCCAATGCCGGGCGCAGCGATGGCATCTGCGTCGCGATCGCCAGGCGTGCGTGGTCAGCACGTCGCCACTGCTGCACCTGCCACTCCGTCACGGCGTGGAGCGGCCGAGGAAGCGTGGCGTGTTCGAAGGGCCACCAGTTCCAGGCTTCACCTTCCGACGGCGCCTGCTCAATCGGGTCTTTGCCCGTTTCAAATCGCACACTTGCGGTTGAGGTCGGTGGCCCGGTTTTTCTCGACTGCACGATAGTCGACCAGTGCATCGTGGACGGCCAGCCGTAGCGCGTGACCAGCTGCCCGACCGCATCGGTCGGATCACTGGGGCTCCAGTCGAAGTGCTCGCTGACAGGGAGACTGGCGGCCAGCAGAAGACGGGTCGTCCGCACGTCATGTTCGATCTGTCGTTCGTTCAGCGCATCAGACCAGAACGGATCGGCGAGCCACCAGAGGGTGCGCGCAAAGGCGGCATGCTCCGCGCACGAGCCGGGCAGCGTGACGCCACGGGGCACTACGCGCCGATCAACTAGCCCGACCACATTGTCCACCTGACAGCGAATAGCCTCTGGGGCCGCATCGCGCGCCTGCGTGAACGCCGCGCCCGCTTCCGCCAGTCGACCCTGCCTCGCGTGCACGTAGCCGGCCAGCATGCCGCACCACCAGAGGTCGCGGCGGCAGGACTGCGCCGCGGACAGCGCCTCTGCGTGGTAGCGGGTGTCATGGAACCCCTGGTCCACCAGGAACCGGATGTACTGTGCGCGCAGCCAGCCATCACCAGGCAGTTGTGAGACGGCAGTGCGTAGCTCGGTCAGCAATGAATCGCGGGCCGCAACAACGGCCCGGCGCTCTTCGGTGGTCAAGGCGGAGTCGATGACGACACTGGCGTCTGCGTCGTAGCGCGGATTTATGGACCACGTCGGACAGATCAGCGAGGGCAAGGGCGCGGTCGCAGTCGGGATGAGGTGACTCTGGCGCTCAGGTGTGTTTCGGGCAACTGGTGGCTTCCAGGCGAAGTTGCACCAGTGTTGGTAGGAGCCGAGTGAGGAGTAGCGAGGATTGTCGCTACGCGGCATGCTCCGTTCGAGCGCCGTCCACTGTGCGTAGTCACTGCGTAGCCAGGCGTGTCGCCAAATGCGCAGAAAGGCCGTCGTGGCCTCCCGCGCACGTTGCACGATCTGTGTGGAATCGGCCCTGTTGTGGGGAGGGCGCGCGCCATGCAGCGGCGAATCAGGCGATTCGGTGCTGAGCGCAGGCAGCTGTGCAGGGGGCAGCACCACGCTCAGCGTGCCGAGCAGGCACAATGCACTGGTCCGACGAAGTCGCGCGGCAGCGCAAATGCGAAACATTGGGGGACCGGAAACGGGGGCGATTCGATGCAGAGACAGCGCGCCAGCCATCCGGGAATTCAGGGCGTGCGGTGTTTCTGCGGCATGACCTGTCGACGTTGCTCACCGAGGAGTACCCCGTCAAGCAATGGCGTTCCCATGGCCCCACTCGCGTAGTTCCGATGACACAGCCGCGCACCGTCAGCGTCATGATGCACCATGCCAACGCCGAGTTGCGCAAAACGCCAAGCGCCGAGCAGAATATGGGTATGCCAATCGGACAGATGCGCCATTGGTCCGTCGAGGATGTCTGGGCGTTGCCCGAAGACGGTAACCGCTACGAAGTGGTGGACGGGGCACTGTTCGTGACCCCGTCGCCGCGTCGGGCGCATCAACTTGTTGCCGGCGAGTTCTTTCACGAACTCCGCACCTGGCTGAAAGGGCCGGGACTGTCGGTCGGTGTGGTCTTCATGGCACCGGTAGACGTGGTGCTCGACCCGAACACACTGGTGCAGCCGGATGTCGTCGTGCTGCCGGCGCGCGATCGCTCGGTGCTGCTGGGAGAGGGGCCCGCTCCCCAACCCGTGCTGGCTATCGAGGTCTTGTCGCCGGGAACCGCACGCAATGATCGTCTCACCAAGCGTCCCCGCTTTCAGCGGGCCGGTGTCGAATGCTGGCTGGTGGACATCGATGCCCAACGCGTTGAGCAGTGGGCGCCGGCAGCAGAGACTGCGGTCGTCTGCACGGATCAGCTGACCTGGGCCCCCGCGGGCGCCACTGAGGCGTTCCGTATGGCACTGGCGCCAATCTGGGCGGGAATCGACTGCTGACCGGCCGGTCTGACCCGTCCCGGAACGGCCGAACCCGCTATCTTACCCGGATGCTCAAGTTCGGTCTCGTCACCCTCGGCTGCGACAAGAACACCGTCGACTCGGAACGCTACCTCGCTGACCTCGTCGCCCATGGCGCCGAGCCGGTGCAGGATCTGCGCGACGCCGACGTGGTGGTCGTCAACACCTGCGGCTTCATCGACGCCGCCAAGGCGGAATCCATCGAAGCCATCGTCGAGGCCGCGCGCCTCAAGGACGACGGCGGCGTGAAGGCCGTCTTCGCCATCGGCTGCATGGTGGAACGCCACAAGGACGAGCTGCTCGAGGCGCTGCCCGAGGTGGACGTCTTCCTCGGCAACTCGGAGACCGACCGTCTCGTGCCGGAACTGGTGGAGCGCGGCCTGCTGGGCGGCTCGCTGGTGGAGCACCCCGGCGTGCGGCTCTTCAGCGGCGACAGCGCCCATGTGCGCTATCTCAAGATCTCCGAGGGCTGCGACCACGGCTGCGCCTTCTGCGCCATTCCGCTCATGCGTGGCAAGCATCGCTCCTTTGCGCTCGATGACCTCGTGCGCGAGGCGCAGTTGCTCGAGGCGCAGGGCGCCCGCGAAGTCAATCTCGTGGCCCAGGACCTCGCGCACTACGGACGCGATCGCCGCGACGGCAACGCGCTGCCCGAACTGCTCGAAGCCCTGGTGCGGGAAACCAGCATTCCGTGGATTCGCAACATGTATCTCTACAGCACCGGCATCACGCCGCGGCTGCTCGAGGTCATTGCGGCCAATCCACGCATC
Source organism: Gemmatimonas sp. UBA7669 (assembly GCF_002483225.1). Classification (NCBI taxonomy): domain Bacteria; kingdom Pseudomonadati; phylum Gemmatimonadota; class Gemmatimonadia; order Gemmatimonadales; family Gemmatimonadaceae; genus Gemmatimonas; species Gemmatimonas sp. UBA7669. The sequence continues at coordinate 134,027 of NZ_DLHL01000027.1, forward strand.
GTGCGCTGGCTCGACACACCCATGCAGCATGGCAGCGACGCCGTGCTCGCGCGCATGCGTCGCCCCGAGCGTCAGAAAACCATTCGCGAGCGTCTCGCGCAGTACCGCGCCATCGTGCCCGATCTCGCCGTGCGCACCAGCGTCATCGTGGGATTCCCCGGCGAAACCGAAGACGACTTCCTCACGCTCTGCGACTTCCTCGAGGAGATGCAGTTCGATCGCGTGGGTGTCTTCACCTATTCGCCGCAGGAAGGCACGCGCGCCTTTGCCATGGACGACGACGTGGCCGAGTCCATCAAGCAGGAACGCAAGGAGCGCATCGAGGAGTTGCAGCGCGCCATTACCGCCGAGCGCTACGAGCGCTTCGTGGGGCGTGACGCACAGGTCCTGCTCGAACGTCCGGGCGATGCACCCAACCTCTGGATGGCACGCGCACCCTGGCAGGCCGATGACATCGACGGCCTCACGCAAGTGCATGTGCCCGCGTCACACGACAGCGGGCTGTTGCGCGCCGGCGCCTTTGCCGACGTGCGCATCGACGCTGTCGTGGACGACTACGATTTCCGCGCCACCTGGCTGGGTGGTGTGACACAACCCGCCGTGGCAGCGCCCGTGAAGACGGGACGCACACTGCCGCTCATCGGCATCGACACCACCAGTGCAGGGAGCTTCGGACGATGACCTCACGCATTCCCCCGTATCAGGGCAATACGCGCTCGGCCGCCATCATGGACCGGGCGCGTCGGCGTTTTCCGGGGGGCGTCAACTCTCCGGTGCGCGCCTACCGCGGCGTCGGTGGTGAGCCCTTCGTGGCCGTGCGCGGCAAGGGCGCCACGGTGTGGGATGCCGACGGCAATGCCTATCTGGACTACGTACTGTCGTGGGGGCCGTTGGTGCTGGGCCACGCGCCCGACAACGTGCTGGAGGCCGTGCAGCGCGCCATGCAGGATGGCACGAGCTTCGGCATGCCCACCGAGCGTGAGGTGGAACTGGCCGATGCCATTGCCGCGCGCATGCCGCATCTCGAAATGGTGCGCTTCACGTCCAGCGGCACCGAAGCCGCCATGAGCATTGCGCGTCTGGCCCGCGCCGTCACCGGACGGGAACATCTCCTCAAGTTCGAAGGCTGCTACCACGGCCATGCCGACGCGTTTCTCGTGCGCGCCGGCAGCGGCGTGGCCACGCTAGGCCTGCCCGACAGCCCGGGCGTGCCGGACGCGTTGGCCAAGCTCACCCTCACCTGCGCCTACAACGATCTCGAGGCCGTCGAGCGCATCGCGCGTGCGGTGCCGCTGGCGGCCATCCTGCTCGAGCCGGTGGTGGGCAACGGCGGGTTCATCGAGCCCGAGCCAGGCTTCATTGCCGGACTGCGCCGCATCGCTGACGAAACGGGGGCCTTGCTCGTCTTTGACGAAGTCATGACCGGATTCCGTATCGCCTTTGGCGGCGCCGCTGAGCGCTTTGGTGTCACCCCCGACCTCACCGCCCTGGGCAAGGTCATCGGGGGCGGCTTGCCCGTGGCGGCATACGGCGGTCGTCAGGAGCTCATGGCGCGCATTGCGCCCACCGGGCCCGTGTATCAGGCCGGCACGCTGTCGGGCAATCCGCTGGCCATGGCCGCGGGCCTTGCCACCATGGCCGGCCTCACGCGCGAGGTGCACGACGGCATCGTGTCGCAAACGGCCACGCTGGTGCAGGGGCTTCGCGACATCGCGGCGCGTTTGGGTGTGCCGTTCACGGCCAGTCATGCCGGCTCCATGTGGGGCTTCTTCTTTCACGAGGGTCCGGTGCGCACCTTCGCCGAAGCGCAGCAGAGCAACGTGACGCTGTTCAAGCAGTTCTTTCATGCCGCGCGTCGGCGTGGCGTGAGTCTCGCGCCCAGCGCCTTCGAAGCGGCCTTCATGTCCTCGGCTCACGGTCCGCAGGAAATCGGCGAGACGCTGCATCGTCTCGACGAAGCCATGCAGGCCGCGGTGAACGGGCAGGAGTAGACGGAGCATGTCGCGCGAACGTCGTCGCCTGCAGGCCCACGCGCGGGCACTCGCCCCTCAGCTCGTGGTGGCGGTGGTCACCACCGTGGCGGCGGTGACGGTGGCTTGTGCGCCGGCGCTTACGCGCGGCGTTCCCGATCAGGCGCCGAGTGCCGCCCCGGTCCCGGCAGGCAATGCAGCGCCGGCTGTTGTAGCTGGCGTGTCCGAAGGCCGCCTCGAGCGCGCCCGTGATCGCATGGCCCATGTCGCGCTTGATGGTCGGGCGCGACTGGCCCCGGTGAGCGCCACGGGGCGTTGGCGCATTGACGAACAGGGTGGACGTGGCGCCCTAGTGCGTGGACAGGGCGACGAGCCCTGGCGCATTGAGCAGAATGGCCGGCTGCTGCGCGTGGCCGGCGAAGGCAGTGATGCCACGCCCTGGCGCAAAGGTCCCTTCGTGGCCCGTCCACTCGAGGGCGAGACCTTTGTGCGCTATAGCGGCAAGCGCTACCGGGGCGAGTTGTGGTTCACGGCCACCGACAGTGGCGTCATGGTCGTCAACCGCCTGCCGGTCGAAGACTATCTGCGTGGTGTGGTGCCGCTCGAAATCGGCACCCGCAGTGCAACCGATCGCGCCGCCATCGAAGCGCAGGCCATTGCCGCGCGCAGCTACACCTATGTGCGCGTGCCAGAGGGCAGTGTGGAGCTGCCCGTGAGCGGATGGAATCTCACCGCCACCGTGCAGCATCAGGTGTACGGCGGCGTTGAGGCCGAGCATCCGGTAGTGAACGCGGCCATTGACGCCACCGCCGGTTTGGTCCTGCGGTACAACGGCAAGGCCGTTGACGCGCCGTTTCACAGCAGTTGCGGCGGCCGCACGGCAGCGCAGCCCGAAGCCTGGCGTGGGGTGAAAGCCGAGAGCTATCTGCAGCCCGTCAGCGACATCGATCCGCGGACGGGACGGCCCTTCTGCGACCTCTCGCCGCGCAATCACTGGCACGCCGAGTTCGACGAGGCCCAGCTCGCGGCGGCCGTGCGCAGTGCCCTCCAGGCCCAGGGCGCCCGGGACCCGCGGCCGGCGGCCGTACACGGCATCAAGGTCGGCGCGACGGGCCCCTCGGGGCGGGTCACCAGCCTCGTGCTGGCCACCGAGCGCGGCGACGTGCCCATCGCAGCCCGGGATATTCGCGCGGTGCTACGTGATGCGCGTGGCGCCATGCTGCAGAGCACGTACTTTACCGTGGACCGCGAGGCCCGCCGCGGCGCGCGACTCGCGTCGCTCACGCTGCGCGGCGCCGGCAACGGCCACGGAGTGGGGATGTGCCAGTGGGGTGCCATCGGACGCGCGCGTGCCGGGGCCGATGCCCGCAGCATCCTCCGTCACTATTATCCGGGGACCGCTGTCGGCTTCGCCGACTGACGCAGACATCCCCGGAGGCGTGGAATGAAGGACGGCGTACGTATCGCCGTGGTCGGAACGGGTGCCATTGCCCAACTGACCCACATCCCTGTGCTGGCCAAGATGCGTGGAGCATCACTCGTGGCGCTGTGCGACAACGACGGCGCCAAGGCGCGCGCGCTGGCCGATCGCTTCGAGGTGCCCGACGTCTACACGGACTTCGAGGAGCTGCTCGACAGCGACGAACTCGACGCGGTGGTCATCGCCACGCCCAATCACTTGCACGAGCCGCACGTACTGAGTGCGCTGCGCAAGAAGCTGCACGTGCTCTGCGAGCGTCCGTTGGCGTTGACCGTGCGTGGTGTGGAGCGCTGCCTCGCGGCGGCGCAGAAGGCCGATCGCTGCCTCGTGGTGGGACACAATCAGCGCTTTCGCAGCGATGTGCAGGCGCTCGATCAGTTCATTCGCAACGGCGAACTGGGGCAGGTGACCAGCATTCGCGCCGGCATCATGCAGCTCAAGAAGAGCGGCGATGGCTGGCGCAATCGTCGCGCCGAGTCGGGCGGTGGTGTGTTCATGGAGCATGGCCTGCCACTGCTCGACCTGGCCATGTGGCTGGCCGACGGACCGGCGCCTGTGCGACTCTCGTCACACATGCGCCGCGGACGTGGCGCCGGCGCGGTGGAAGACGAGATGCAGGTCTTCATGGAGTGCGCCAATGGCATGATGGTCATCATCTATCTGTCGTGGGCGCACGTGGGCGATGAAGATCGCTGGTGGTTCGAGACGCACGCCACGCGTGGCTCGGCACGTCTCGCCCCGCTGCGCGTCATCAAGGAACTCAACGGACGTCCGGTGGATGTGTCGCCGTCAGGTGCGGCCGCGCGCGAAGGCGCGTTTCAGCAGAGTTATCGCGCGGAGATCGCGCACTTCGTCTCGCTCATTCGCGGCGAGTCGCCCTATGAGCCGCCCACCGATCAGGTGCTCATCCAGCGCATCGTGGAGGCCATCTACAAGGCGGCCGAGGACGGCAAGGAAATCCGCTTCTGATGCGGACGCCTCGTTGGCTGGCCCGCTGCGTAGCCGTAGCATGTTGCCTCGGCTTCGCAGGGGCTCCCGTGTTTGCCCCCGTGCTCGCGCAGGCGCCGTTGCCCGACAACGTGGCCCAGACGCCTGCGCCGCCGCCGCCAGGTCAGAACGCCACGCTCGACAGCCTGCGTGCCGTGCGTGGCGCGTCCATCGAAGTGCGACTGTACACGTATGGGCCCGGCGACGCGGTCTTCGAGCGCTTCGGGCATATCGCGCTCGCCGTACGTGACACGCTGACCGGTGAGGACCTCGCGTTCAACTGGGGCATGTTCGGATTCGGTGAACCGAACTTTGTCTGGCGCTTCCTCACCGGCGACACGCGCTACTGGATGGAGGGCTACAACACCGAGGCCTTCAATGCGGTGTATCGCGCGGAGAACCGCCGCATCCGTGAGCAGCGCCTCGCGCTCACGCCCATGCAGCGCGGCGCCCTGTACGACTATGTGGCGTGGAATGCGCAGGAAGCCAACAAGTACTATCGTTACGACTACTACAACGACAATTGCAGCACCCGCGTGCGCGATGCGCTCGATTGGGTGCTGAACGGCGCGCTGCAGTCACAGTGGCACACGGCGCCACTCGAGCGCACCTGGCGTGGCGAAACGGCGCGTATCACTGCGGACAACCTGCCGGTGTTTGTGGGCATTCATTTGGCGCTTGGCCGCCGCGCTGATGCACCGCTCACGGCCTGGCAGTCGGCATTCCTGCCCGAACATCTCGCTGATGCGCTGGCCACCACGCGCGTCGGCAATCAGCGGCTGGTGACAGCCGATTCGGTGATCTTTGCGGCCAACCGGGCCCCCATGCCGGCCACCGCGCCACAGCCCGTGGTGTTGGCGGCCTTCATCGGTTTTGGCCTGGCCGCGCTGCTGTATCTCTGGGCCGGCTCAAGCGATGTGCCCGATGTGCCAACAGCGTCGCGGGTGTCGGCCAGGGCCGAGGCCCGAGGCGCCGTTCGTTCGTCGCCCCGGTCATCGTCGCTCGGACTCAGCATTGTGGGCGTGCTCTGGTACTTCACCGGTGGGGTGCTCGGTACCGCGCTGCTCCTGGCCGGTACGGTCACCAAGCACAAGCCATATATGGGCAGCAACATGTCGGTGCTGCTCATCTCGCCGCTGCTGTTGGCGGCAGCCTGTCTGTGGCCCTGGCGTGATCATGCGGGGCGCGTAGGCAAAGCGGCGCGTGCCAGCGCCGCGCTCGTGGCCATCTCGGCCATGATGGGATGGCTGGGTCTGGTGGTGCCCGGGCTCATGCAGGGCAGCATGGTGGTGGCGCTTGTTATCGCCCCCATACACGTGGGCTTCGCGCTGGCCGCCTGGCGACGGCAGCTGCCGCCGGCCCTGAGGGCATGAGCCGACATGCGTGAAGGACGCCCCGCGAGCGACATGGGCACGGTGGCCATCGGTATCGATGTCGGCGGGACCTTCACCGATCTGGTCGCGCTGCACGCCGACGGTCGCGTGCGCACGGTCAAGGTGTTGAGTCAGCCCGGCGACCGCGCGGGCGCGGTGCTGCACGCGCTCAGTGAAGCCGGGGTGCCGGCGAAAGACATTGCGCACATAGCGCACGGCACCACCGTGGTCACCAACCTGCTGCTCGAGCGGCGCGGCGCGCGCGTGGTGGCCTGCGCCACGGCAGGTTTCACGGACCTGCTGGAACTCCGGCGGCAGGAACGCGCCTCGCTGTACGACCTCACGCTGCACCACCCCGATCCGCTGGTTGGTCATGCCGATGTCGTGAGCGTGCACGAACGGCTCGTGCCCGGTGACGTGCTGCAGTCGCTGACCCCGCAGGAGTGCGCGCGTGTGGCCTCGGCGGTGCTGGACCGTGAGCCCGATACCGTGGCCATAACGCTGCTGCACGCTTACGAAAACGCCTCGCACGAAGTGCAACTCGCCGCAGCCATTGAAGAGGAAGCCACGGCGCGCGGCCTCAGTGTCGACGTGGTGTGCAGTCATGCCGTCCTGCCCGAAATGCGCGAATACGAGCGCAGCGCCACCACCGTGGCCGAGGCCTATGCGCGGCCCGCCGTGCGGCAATATCTGGGCGCCTTGTCTGCGCGCCTCGCGCAACAGGATTATCCCGCGCCTCGCGTCATGACCTCGTCGGGCGGCACGCTGCCCGCGTCAGACGCGGCGCAGCATGCGGCCGCTCTGGCCCTCTCTGGCCCGGCGGGCGGTGTGACCGGTGCGGCGGCCTTTGCCCGCGTGCTGGGTCTCTCACGCGCGCTCACCATCGACATCGGCGGCACCAGTGCCGACGTGGGTCTGATCGACGGCGGCGAGCCGTTGGTGGAGCGCGGGAGCAGCGTCGGCGGCGTACCCATTGCGCTGCCACGCGTACTGGTGGAAGCCGTGGCGGCGGGTGGCGGCAGCGTGGCCTGGATTGATGACGGCGGTGCGCTGCGCACGGGGCCACACAGTGCGGGCGCGAGTCCGGGGCCAGCTGCGTACGGACGCGGCGGCACACAACCCACCGTCACCGATGCCCATGTCGTGTTGGGTCACATTGCCAGCGGCGCATGGAGTGGCGGCGTGCACATCCATGCCGATCTCGCGCAGCGCGCGGTGGAGCGAGTGGCGGAGCCGCTGGGCGTGAGTGTGACGCGCGCAGCGGAGGCCATTGTGCAGACGGCCGATGCCACCATGGCGCGCGCACTGCGTCGGATATCGGTGGAGCGTGGCATCGATCCGCGCGACATGCCGCTCATGGCTTTCGGCGGCGGTGGGCCGCTGCACGCCTGCGGACTCGCCGATCGGCTCGGCATGACACGCATCGTCATCCCGCCGCACGCCGGCGTGCTGAGCGCGCTTGGTTTGGCCATGGCACCGGAACGACGCGAACGCATCAGCAATTGTGTCGTGGCGCTCGCGTCGTGGTCGGACGAAGCACTCCACGATACGCTGCGTGCGGCCGCGAGCGCACTCGGCGGGGCACCCGCCGACACCAGCTGGTGGCTGCGCACGCGCTACGTGGGGCAAGGCTATGAGCTCGATATCCCCGTGTCCATCGAGGACCGCCTGTCCCACGTGATTGCACGTTTTGGTGAGCGGCATCGGGAACGCACGGGCTACGTGCTGCCGCGCGACGTCGAGTGCATCAGTCTGCGCACGGCGGTGCAGCACGCCGCCTGGCCCGCCGTGTTCGAGCGGGCTGCGGCCGATGCGGCCCATGCACGGCCACTCGACGGACCGGCGGTCATCACGCTGCCCGATGCTACGCTGCATGTGGCAAGCGGCTGGCGGGCCACGGCGCTCGATGTCGGCGGTTGGATGCTTGAACGCCTCACCTGAATTCATTGGAGCGTGGCACGTGCACAAGCCTGACGGACCGTTGTTCATCGCCATGGGGCGCGAATTGCTTCGCGACGACGCACGAGATCGCGACATGCAGATCGACACCGAAGACCAGCACCCGCTGGCTGGTCGCATCATTGGCGCGCCGGTCCCCATGTTGGTGCCGCCCGATGGTCCGGTGCATGTGCTCATTGTTGGCGAGGCGCCCGGACCACGTGGTGCAGACAAGAGCAACATTCCGTTCTGGGGCGACGCGGCGGGCAAGCACCTGTACACGGCGCTTGCCGCGATTGGCGCCGTGACACTGCCGCGTACCTACGATACCGTGGCCTGGGATGGCAACGCGCTGCGCCGTCGTGCCTACAGGCCCACCGCACATGGCGTGGCCCTCACCAATGCACTCGATCGCTGCCCAACCGACGACGGCTTCCGCTTTCGTGCACCGGCCCGCCGCGAACTGCAAAGCCCGGACAATCTGAGTCGTCTCGCCGCCGACATGGAGCGTCTCCTCCCGCGTGGTCTCCGCGGCGTGCTCACACTGGGGCGGGTGGCCACGAGCACCGTGGAGTTTTTATTGAGCACGCGCCCGGATCTCACGCTGCGCACGCAGTCGGTGGTGCATCCCAGTGCGCAGGGCCTGCTCTCCATGGCGCCCAATCGCGGCAAGGGTTCGCGCATGGCGGATCTCCAGGCGCAGTGGCAGGCACGCTGTCAGGCAGCGGTGGTGGAGCTGGGCTTCGTCGTGCCCGACACAGTGCCGCCCGACACTGTGGCGCCCGATACCGTCGCGCCCGAAACATGACCACCACGTTCGATCCACTGCAGCTCACGGTCTTTGCGCAGCAGGTGGCCATGCTCGCAGAGGAAATGGGCACGCTGCTGGAACGGGCCAGCATCTCGCCCAACATCCGCGAGCGGCGTGATGCCTCGTGCGCCGTGTTCGACGCGGCCGGTCGCATGGTGGCACAGGCTGCCCACATTCCGGTACATCTCGGTGCCATGCCCGAAGCCGTGGCCGCGGTGCGCGAAGCGGGAGCCCGCGCTGGCGACGTGTACCTGCTCAACGACCCTTCGCATGGTGGATCGCACTTGCCCGATCTCACCATGGTGGAGGCCGTGGCCCACCCGCATGAGGCCGCGCGCATCATTGGCTACACGGCCGTGCGTGCGCATCACGCCGATGTGGGCGGCATGAGTCCCGGCAGCATGCCGTTTGGCGCGACGGAGCTCTATCAGGAAGGGCTCATCGTGCCACCGGTGTGCATCGAACGCACGGGCACGGTGCAGCACGACGTGCTGCGTCTCGTGCTGGCCAATGTGCGCACACCCGATGAGCGAGACGGCGACCTGCGCGCACAACGCGCCGCCTGCGCCGCCGGCACGCGGGGCTGGCAGGCGCTGTGGAACCACCTCGGCGAGCATCAGCTTTCGCAGGCCGTGGACGCACTGCTCGACTACACCGAACGCCGGGTGCGCATGCGACTGTCCACGCTCGATGGTCTGAGCGGCCGGGCGCAGGATGTGCTGGAGGGCGATGGCGTGGACGAGCGGGCCATTCCCGTGGTGGTTCACGCGCGAGTGGAGCACAGCACGCTGCATCTCGACCTCACCGGTACCAGTCCGGCCGTTCGTGGCAACGTGAATGCCCCGCCGGCCGTGGCGCGTGCGGCCGCGGTGTTTGTGCTGCGTGTGCTCTGCGACGATGATGTGCCCGTGAACGATGGCGTGGCCCGCGCGCTGCGCCTCAGCATCCCCGATGACTGCGTGGCCAACGCCAAGCGGCCGCGGGCGGTGGCCGCCGGCAACGTGGAACTGTCGCAGCGACTCACCGATGTGATCTTTGCCGCGCTGGCCGAGGGTAGTCGCCATCGCGCGGCCACTGACGGCAGCCTGCCCGTGCTGCCCGCGGCCGGTCAGGGCACCATGAACAATGTCACCATGGGAGCGCCCGGTTGGTCGTTCTACGAAACCCTGGGCGGTGGGCAGGGCGCGAGCCGACGTGGTGCGGGGCCGGATGCCGTGCATGTGGGCATGAGCAACACGCGCAACACACCCATTGAAGCGCTGGAGCGCGCCTATCCGCTGCGTGTGCTGGAGTACGCGATACGTCGTGGCAGTGGTGGCGACGGACGGCATCGCGGCGGACATGGTGTGGTGCGTCGCTATCAGGCGCTCGAGGCCTGCACCGCCACCTTGCTGACGGAACGTCGTCTTGTGGCGCCGCCGGGCGCAGAAGGTGGCGGGGCGGGGCAGTGCGGTGTGAACCGTCTCAACGACGTCGTGCTGCCCGCCAAGACACGCGTCAGCATGCAGGCCGGTGATGTCCTCAGCATCGAAACGCCGGGTGGTGGAGGCTGGGGTACACCCGACGAGCGTCGCGGAGACGTCGCTACACCGCCAGCGTAAGTCCTTCCCAGGCCGCGATCACGCGCAGCGAGGCGCCGGCGCGTTGCACCTGTTCACGCGCGTGGTCCACAATGCGCTCGACGGCGGCATCATCCCGGTCCGGATGATGATGGAACAGTACCAGCGTGCGCGCTTCGCATTCCATGGCAAAGCGCGTGGCCTCGGCGGCTGACGAGTGGCCCCAGCCGCGATGCGCGGCGAGTTCCTCATCTACATACGTGGCGTCGTGCACGAGCATCGGCACGCCGTGCAATTGACTGGTCAACTCGCGTCGCCAGGTCTGCACCGGTGGACTGTTGTCGTGATACGCGAGCTCATTGTCGGGCGCGTAGGCCACGAGAGCGCCGCCTGCATCGTCCACACGCAGGACGGCGGCGTCACCGGGATGCTGCGCCTTGCACCGCACCACCGTGAGTGCGCCAAGCGCCAGGGGGGCGAGATTGGCCCACTCCGCCACGGTGAGGCGTGTGGTCACGCCTTCGATATACGGCACCAGCGGCGGCGACAGCAGCTGCAGCAAGAAGCTCTCGAGCGAGGTGGCCTCACCGTCGCCGCAATACACCGTGATGGACGAGCGCCACGCAAACATCGGTGCGAAGTGCGCCAGACCCAGCACATGATCACTGTGACGATGTGTGAGCATGAGCGTGAGTGGCTCGTCGCGTGTCGTCGCAACCAGATGTGCTCCAAGCCCACGAATGCCGGTGCCCGCGTCGAGAATGAGCGGCGCCTGGCCGTCCACCTCCACGGTGATGCAGGGCGTGTTGCCCCCATAGCGCACCGTGCGCGGGCCGGGTGACGACACCGTGCCCCGTGTGCCCCAGAAACGCACGCGCGCCCTCGGCCTCGTGGGCTCGGGACGCGCGGTGGGCGGTGGGCCCCCGGTACTCATGTGCTGCCCGACGCCCCGATCAGATCCGCGGGCGCGAGCGGGATTCCAGCGCCGCCCGATCGGTGATGGTCACCACACGACGCTGCACCGAGATGAAGCCCTTCTCCTGGAACTCGGCCATCGCGCGGCTCACGGTTTCGCGGCTGGCGCCGATCATGTGCGCCATGGTCTGATGCGTGAGTTGCTTGATCAGGGTGGCCGGCTCGCCGGGCCCGGCGTGCTCGAGCAGCACGCGCGCCACTCGCCCCGGGACGTCCAGCAGCACGAGGCTGCCAATCGTGCCGTCGGCCTGACGCAGTCGACGCGAGAGCTCCACCATGAGCCCCCAGGCCACCTGCGGATTCTGCTCCACCTGCCGACGGAATTCGGCCCGGCGCAGCACAATCAGCGTGGACGGCTGCGTGGCCACCACGTGCGCGCTGCGTGGACGACCGTCCACGAGCGAGAGTTCACCAAAGTGGTCGCCCACACCCAGGATGCCGAGGATGACCTCGCGGCCCTCGTCACCGGGCAGGGCCACCTTCACCTCGCCCGAGCGCACCACATACAGGGCGTCGCCGGCGTCACCCTCAGTGACAACCAGCGCACCCTTGGCCACCCGCTGCTCGCGGGTGACTTCGGCGAATCCGCGCAGGGCCTGACGGTCCAGTTCACGGAACAGGGGCACTGTGGACAGGAAGTCCGCAATGCGGTCGAGCGAAACGCTCATGGAGGAAGGCGTGAAGCGCATCGGTTGCGTGCCAAAGGTCACCATGTTCTCTCACCTCAGCTCGTGTATTTTCCGTGATGGAGCTTAACGTCCGGGGTCCGTACCGCGCTGTGACCCGAATCACCGATTTCGTCCCAGTTTCATGCTGAGCCACCTTCGGGACCGCATCACCGAGGCGCTGGAGCGCGCCACCGAGGTGGAGCAACTGCTGGCCGACCCTGAAACCACCCGGGATGCCACCCGTTTGGCGGACCTGGGTCGGGAGCATCATCGCCTGGCCGAGGTCGTGGCCAAGGCCAACCGACTTGCCAAGGCCGAGCAGGAGTTGGCCGATGCGCGGGAGATGGCATCGGGAGATGACGCGGACTTTGCCGCCGAGGCCCGTGCTGAGGTTACCCGGCTCGAAGCCGAGTGTGCCGCGCTCGAGAAGGCGTTGCTGCCGCTGCTCATTCCGCGCGACCCCCTCGACGACCGACCGGCCATCGTGGAAATCCGTGCCGGCACGGGTGGCGACGAAGCCGGTCTCTTTGCCGCCGACCTGCAGCGCATGTACTCGCGCTACATCGAGCGCCGCGGCTGGCGCATGGAAATGATCTCGTTCTCTGAAGGTGCGCTCGGTGGCGTGAAGGAAGCAGTCTTCAAGGTGAGCGGTGATGGGGCCTTCGGCGTGCTGCGCTGGGAGTCGGGTGTGCATCGGGTGCAGCGTGTGCCGGCCACCGAAACGCAGGGTCGCATTCACACGTCTGCCGCCACCGTGGCCGTGCTGCCCGAGGCTGAAGAAGTGGACGTGCGCATCGAAGACAAGGACCTGCGCATCGATGTGTTTCGCTCATCCGGTCCCGGAGGACAGAGTGTGAACACCACCGACTCCGCCGTGCGCATCACGCACATTCCCACGGGCATTGTGGTGTCGCAGCAGGATCAGAAGTCGCAGTTGCAGAACAAGCAGAAGGCCATGGACGTGCTGCGTTCGCGATTGCTCGACCTGCGTCTCTCCGAGCAGGAAGCGGAGCGTTCGCGGCTCCGCAAATCGCAGGTGTCCACGGGTGATCGCTCGGCAAAAATTCGCACCTACAACTTTCCGCAGAGCCGCGTCACCGATCACCGCGTGGGGGTCACGCTGTACGACATCGATGGCATCATGAATGGCGACATCACGCCCTTCATCGATGCGCTGGCCCTGGCCAACGCCGAAGAACGGTTGAGTGGCTGAGTCGTCGAGCACGCTGCGCGATGTGCTGGCGCGTTGTCGCACGCTGCTTGCCGATGCGGAGCCGGGCAGCGACGACCTGGAGCATGAGCACGCGCGCGAAGCCCAGTTGCTGGTCTCGGGCGTGCTGCGCCTGTCGCCTGGTACACTGTCCCAGCGCAGCGCGCGCGGCGACCACCTGAGCGCCGAGGACATGGCAAGGGTGGAGCAGGCCTTGCACCGCCGATTGCGCGGTGAGCCGCTGGCCTACGCCGTGGGGTGGGCGCCGTTTCGCCATTTGGAGCTCATGGTCGATTCCCGCGTGCTCATTCCGCGTCCGGAGACCGAGGAAGTGGTGGGGCATGCCCTCGCGCTCACGGCAGACCGCCCCGGGGGCGTGGCGGTGGATATCGGCACCGGATCGGGCGCCATTGCGCTGGCCCTGGCCAGCGAAGGCCAGTTCGAGCGGGTCGTGGCCACTGACGTCAGTGCGGACGCGCTGGCCGTGGCGAAGGCCAACGCCGCGGCGCTTCCGGCAGGCCGCGCGCCGGTCGAGTTCCGGCTGGGGGCCGATCTCGCGCCGCTGAACGGTCTCCGCCCCCGTGTCATCGTGTCGAACCCACCGTACATTGCGTACGACGAGGCCGGCGGGCTGCCGCCTTCGGTGCGTGACTGGGAGCCCCCTCTGGCCCTGTTTGCGGCCGACGGGGGCATGGCACGTTATCGGGCGCTGCTGGCCGGCGCCCGGTCGCTGCTGGAACCCGGCGGCTGGCTGGTGCTCGAACTCGACGCCAACCGGGCGCAGCAGACGGCGCGCGAGGCCGCGGCGCTGGGGTGGCAGGACGTGGTGGTGCATCCGGACCTGTCCGGTCGCGATCGCGTGCTCATCGCCCGCACGCCAGGCTGACTCACGCGGCACAACATTCGCACATCATTGGCCGGGAGGCCCGCACATGCTGGAAGACAAGGCAAAGGATCTCGGGCGCAGCATCGGCCAGAGCGAGGAATACAAGGCCGTCAAGCGCAGCAGCGAAGCGCTCAACGCCGACCGTGATGCCACCACGATTCTGCGGCAGATGGAGCAGATCCGTCAGGACGCGCAGGCCATGATAGATCGCGGGCAGGAGCCCACGCCGGACATGGAGCAGCAGCTCGACGCGCTGCTGCAGCAGGTGCAGGGCAATCCGGCGTATCAGCGCGCAATCTCCGCGCAGGACAACTTCGACAAGCTCATGCTGCGCGTGAATCAGTGGATTGCCGACGGCATCCGCGCTGGCGCCACCAGCCCCATCATTCTCGGGTGATTCCCGGCATGTCGCCAGCAACGGGTCTCTTCCTCGTGCTCGAGGGCGGAGAAGGGGTGGGCAAGACCACGCAGTGGCAGCGACTCGGCGACACGCTGCGGGCCGTTGGCCTCGACGTGGTGACGGTGCGCGAACCCGGCGGGACACCCGCCGGCGACCACATTCGTGCGCTGCTGCTCGATCCGGCCTCGTCGCTGGCGCATGCCACGGAGGCGCTGCTCTTTGCCGCCTCGCGTGCACAGTTGCTGCACGACGTGGTCGAGCCGGCGCTCGCGCGTGGCGCGGTGGTGCTCGTCGATCGATTTCTGCTGTCCACCTACGCCTATCAGGGCGCGGGACGTGGCCTGCCCATGGAGAGTCTGCGCCGGGTGAATGCGCTGGCCACTGGTGGACGTACGCCCGACCTCACGCTCCTGCTGGCCATGCCGCTGGCCACGGCCCAGGCGCGCGCCGCCGCGCGTGGCGCGATGGACCGCATGGAACAGGAGACGTCGGCATTTCACGAGCGGGTGAGCGCGGCCTTCACCGAGGCGCTGTTACCGGCCTGGCAGGACGCGCACCCCGAAGTGGGGCCTGTGGTGGCCGTGGACGCCGATACCTCGGTGGATGCCGTCACCGTGCGTTGCCTCGCGCAGCTCGTTCAGCGTTGGCCGGAACGGTTCCGCGACGCGGCGCGTGCGGCCAGTGTCTCTCTCTCCGGCGTGGCGCCATTGGACACGATGGCGCACCCGCCGGCACCTGTGATGCCTTGAGCGCGTATAACTGACATGCCCGAAATTCTTCCCGACGCGCCTCGCACGGATTCCCGTCGCGCCCGCGCCACCGTGGCGGCCGGCGGCTTCGTTGCTCTGCTGGCGCTCGGTGGCTGGTGGGCCGGTCGCGACCTCAATGTGGTGGCGCAGCCGAGCCGCCCTCCGCTTGGTGGCGAACGCCTGTTCGATCAGGTGGCCGCAGCCGTGGCGCAGAAGTACGTCGACTCCCTCGATGCCGGTGACATCTACGACAAGGCCGTCACCGGCATGCTGCAGGAGTTGCAGGACCCGTTCACCTCGTTCCTCAGTGACGAGCGTCTGCGTCGCCTCAATGAGGCCATGAGCGGCACCTACGCGGGAATTGGGCTGCAGATCGACATTCGTGATGGCTGGCCCGTGGTCATCGAAACGGTGCACGGTGGCCCGTCCGAACGCATCGGCCTCCTGGCCGGCGACCGCATCATCGAAGTGAACAAGGAATCCACCAAGGGCTGGGAGCGCGACGAAGTCTCGCGCGCCATTCGCGGGCAGGCGGGCACCCCCGTGGCGCTCGTGGTACAGCGCGGCGACCAGCGTCTCAACTTCTCGGTGGTACGCGACAAGGTGCATTTGCGCGCGGTGCAGCGGGTCGCGCTGCTGCAGAACGGCGTGGGGTATATCGACATCAACGTGTTCAGCGCACAGACCGCCACCGAAGTGGCACTGGCGGTGGACTCCGTGGTGAAGCTGGGCGCGCGCTCGCTCATCCTCGACCTGCGTGGCAATCCGGGTGGATTGCTGGAGCAGGGTGTGGCCGTGGCCGAACTCTTCCTCGATCAGGGGCAGAGTGTGGTGCAATTGCGCGGACGCCCCGGCACCACGCCGCAAGTGTATGCCGACTCGCTGCCACAGCGCTGGCCCACGCTGCCCCTCTCGGTGCTCATCGACAAGTCGAGTGCGAGCGCCTCGGAGATCGTGGCCGGCGCCCTGCAGGATCACGACCGCGCCATCGTGCTCGGTGTGACCAGCTTCGGCAAAGGCTCGGCGCAGAATGTGTATCCGCTGTCGTCGGGTGGGGCGTTGCGTTTGACGGTCGCGCGCTGGTTTACCCCGGTGGGCCGCAGCATCAGCCGACCGCCCGAGCCCGATCAGGATGCACAGCCGGCCGGCGATGACGACGTGACGCTGCCTGACACCATTCGCCCGCGCTATCGCACCGATGCTGGCCGTACGGTGCTTGGCGGCGGTGGCATCACACCCGATGTGGTGGTGGGTGACACCCTCACGCCGCTGCCGGTGCAGGCGCTCGCACGCGCCATGGGCAAGAATCTCGCGGCCTATCGCGCCGCTATCGCGCGTCAGGCGCAGTTGCAGAAGGGTCGCATGATCACGCCCGGTGACCCGGTCACGCGCGACATGCTTGACGAAGTGTACGCCGAGATGGAGCGCCGCAAGGTGGCACCGCCTCGGGCCATCTTCGACGCGGCCGCGCCGTGGATTTCCAGGTCGCTGGGCTACGAAATGGCACGCGTGGCCTTTGGCCCGGATGCCGAGTTCCTGCGTCGTACGCAGGACGACGCGCCCTTGCAGCGCGCCGCACAGATCCTGCAGGCGGCGCGGACACCGCGTGATGTGTTCGGCAATCTCGAACGTCGCGCGGTGAGTGTCCCGGCCACGACGCCGTAGATTCAGTGGCTCGTCGATCGTCATTGTGAATCCGCATTTCTGATCCGTGTGGTTTCCGCCCGATCCGCGTCATCCGCGACAAGGCAGTTCGACCCAGACGGCTTCTCTCTGCGCCCTCCTTTTCTCCTTCTCTCAGCGTGAGCTGTTAGCGATCTCTCGGATGCAACGAGTGCCGGTGCTGCGGCCGGAACGTCAACCGCTCACGCAGAGAACCGCAGAGGGCGCAGAGGAGGCAATCGTAAACGGGTCGGCCATAACCTACTGCAAACCCGGAAGAGCCGTTCTTGCTTACGCGCCCGGCAGCTTGGTCGACACCTTCACGCCCTTGGGCACCTTGAAGGTGAAGGCATCGGCCGGCAACGTGGCATCGGGTCGCCAGGTGGTCAGGGTGATGCTGCGATCCACCCCCTGGCCGTCGATGACCTGCACGCGCACCGGGCGTGGCTCCTTGTCATCGAGCCACAGCACCGCACGCTGAAACGGCGCACTCGTGCCACGACGTGGCACCAGCTGTACGCGACGCGTTGCGCGGCCATCCACCGTGGCCGCCTCACCACCGGAAATGTCGAAGGCCCGTGTGGGCGTGTCGAGCAACTGGCCCAGCAGGTCCGCCACGATGGCGCCGTCGGCGTTGGCCGGCAACTTGAGCACCTGACCGGGCGTGCTGCTGGGCAAATACACCCACAGCGACTTGCCATCACCCACGATGCGGTCACCTGCGGGCTGCGTGAAGGTGATGGACAGCTTACCAGGTCGCTGCTGATGAAACACACCGGTGCTGGACACCGTGCGGCCGAGAATGGGATTGGTGATGCGCTGCTCGAACTGCGCCTCGAGGGTGCGCGTACCCTTCCACGCCTGCGCCACGCGCGCATAGCTGGCTTCGGCCGCACTCTGCGCCTGCAACTGGCCCGGCAGCACGGCCATCGCGAGTGCCGCGCTCGTAAGCGCAGCGCTCGTCAGCGCAGCGACGGCGCTTCGGTGTGTAGAGATAGGCATGAAGAGAAATACCCGCGGCGCGTGGTGAGGTGCCTGGCGGTTGCCGCGCGAACGGCAACCGCCCCGGTCATCAGGTGACCGGCGTCACCGAACGGCCGATTGCTTCGGCAATCACGCGCAATTGCCGCACGAGGTCGGCAAACTGTTCGGGATAGAGCGACTGCGCGCCATCGGACAGCGCCTTGTCGGGCGTGGGATGCATTTCCACGAGAATGCCGTCGGCTCCGGCCGCCACCGCCGCCCGCGCCATCGGCGTGACCTTGTCGCGCAAACCTGTGCCGTGACTCGGGTCGGCCACGATGGGCAGGTGCGACAACTTCTGCACCACCGGCACCGCCGTGAGGTCGAACAGGTTGCGCGTGGCGCTGTCAAACGTGCGCACGCCGCGCTCGCAGAGGATCACGTTGGGATTGCCTTCGGCGAGGATATACTCGGCGCTCAGCAGCAGGTCGTTGATGGTGGCCGCCATGCCACGCTTGAGCAGTACCGGCTTCTTGAGCGTGCCCACGTGACGCAGCAGCGAGTAGTTCTGCATGTTGCGCGCGCCAATCTGAATGCAGTCCGCGTACTCGGCCACAAGATCAGCGCCGCGTTCGTCCATGGCTTCGGTGACGATGGCCAGGCCCGTTTCACGACGCGCGAGGGCCAGCAGCTCAAGCCCCTGCTTGCCGAGTCCCTGAAAGGCATACGGCGACGAGCGCGGTTTGAATGCGCCACCACGCAGCGCCGAACCACCAGCCGCCTTGACCTGCCGCGCCGAGGTGAGAATCTGCTCCTCGGTTTCCACCGAGCAGGGGCCCGCCACAATGGGCACCTCACTGCCACCGAAGCGCACCCCAGGGGCGATTTCCACGATGGTCGTTTCGTTCTTCCACTCGCGCGAGGCCTGACGGAAGGGCTTCTGCACGATGAGTACGCTGGCCACGCCGGGCAGGCCCTCGATGTACGACCAGTCCACCTTCGCGTCGTCACCCAGGAGACCAATGGCCGTGCGAACTTCGCCCGGCAACGGCAGCGGCTTGAAGCCCTGACGCGTGATTTCCTCGCAGACACGATCGATGTCGGCGGAGGAGGCGTTGGGCTGCATCACGACCAGCATGTGTGTTCCTCAGAAAGTGTGGTGCCAGCCGTCCGTGGCAAGCACGACCGGCCCATGATACAACGCGCCCACCTCGCCGCGGAGATCCACGGTTTCGACGGGCGGATAGAAATGCGTGAGCACGAGCTGCTGCGCCCCGGCCGTGGCCGCGAGGGCACCGACCTGCGATGGCGTCAGGTGCGACGGGATGGCCATGGCCTCCGGCAGCGAACACTCGGCCAGCAACAGGTCGCAGCCCGCGGCCCAGTGACCCAGCGCCTCGCTGGGGCCCGTGTCGCCGGTGTACACCAGACGACGCGCCCCATCGCGCACGGAATATGCCATGCTCTCGGGGGTGTGGGGTACGGGGAAGCCCTCCAATTCCACACCGTCGGGCAGCTTCACGACTTCGTCCGGGGCGATCTCGCGCACCGTGAGCGGGAATCCGGGCGCCAGAATGGATGCTCCATACACGGTGGCCATGCCTTCGAGCAGCGCGCCCGTGCCTACAGGACCGAACACCGTGACCGGGGCCGAGCGCGGCGGCAACTGGCCCCAGCGCCAGCCCATGATGAGCATCGGCAGGTCGGCAATGTGGTCGGCGTGGAAATGCGTGAGCGCCACGTGCGTGATGTCCTGCCAGGCCACGCCAAGCGACGCCATGCGGTGCACGGCGCCACTGCCGCAGTCGAGCAGGAGGCGCACACTGCCCGACTGCACGAGGTGCGCAGCACTCACGCGCGACGGGTGCGGCGCGGCGGTGCCGGTGCCGATGGTGGTCAGTTGCATGCCGCGTCGCGTGTCAGCGTAGAATGTCGGCGGAGAATGTCAGCGACCGCGGAAGACGACGCGCCGGAAGATCGGCGCCGCGTTGCCGGCCTGGAAGCGCGCGAGATACACACCCGGCGCTACCGTGCGACCGTCTTCGGCGAGACCGTCCCATACGAAGCGGTTGTCGCAGTTGCTGTCGGTCCCGGCTATACCACGGCCGTAGCGACCTGGTGCGAACTCGGAAATGCCGTCGGAGCCTGGCACGATACGCCGCACCTGATTGCCACGCAGATCCAGAATGTCGAGCTTCACCGCCGCGCCGGTTGCGCCAATGTCAAACCAGAAGCAGGTGTTGAAGGCCGTCGCCGACGGAAACGGGTTCGGAAAGTTCTGGTAGAGAATGGTGGTGGTGGGCAGTGGCGGATCGGTAATGACAAACGATCCTGCACTGAACTCCCGCACCGACTCGCCGTTCGCCAGATAGGCGCGCACGTTCCAGCGATACGAGGTGTTGGCCTGCAGATCATCCGTTGGCCGGTACACCGTGTCCGCCAGACCGCCCACCGCCACGGCTGGGCGGCCGTTCGCGGTGAGCTCCAGATCGTATCGCCAGGGGCCCACGGCGTTCGTAACGGGCGCACTGCGCCACACGAACAGCGGACGACGAATGTTGAAACTGTTGCCGGTTGGTGAGTCGGGGGCAATGAGATCCAACCACGTCGGCGTACGCCGCGGTCCCGTCACCACCGACTCGAACACCTGTCCGGCCAGCGCACGCACCAGCGCGCGCCAATACACCTCACGATCGCTCGGTAGCAACCGCGTCACCTGAATCGTGAACGCCGTGTCCACGCGTGTGAAAACACTGTCCAGCACCAGACCCACAAAGTCCGGTGTGGTGGACACCTGCAGGCGCACCTGCAGAGGACGCGCGGGGCCGAGACCAATGGCCAGGAACTGAAAGGCCGGCGTTGGCGAACTCAGAGCCGTGGGGCCATCAAGCAGAATGGTCTGCGCAGCACCGCGTGCCGGAGTGGCCAGCACGGCCACCACCGACAGCCCCACCCAGAGCACCACCACGAGGCGGCGCAGCGCGGCACCGCACAGCGCCGTCATCACGCCGGCGACGGCTCCGGCTCCGCGCCGTCCTCGCTGGGTTCGCTCGGTTCCTCGCCGTCCATCTCGTCCAGTTCGGCACGATCCGGCGACATCTCGTCCACCACCGTGTTGTCGGCCGGTGTCTCGTCCACCGACGGCCCGTTGCGCAGGCGCACGCTCACGATGCTCGACACGCCGGGCTCCTGCATCGTCACACCGTACACGGCATCCGCCGCTTCCGACGTGGTGCGCGGGTTGTGCGTGATGACGATGAACTGGGTCTTGCTCTTGAAATCGTTCAGCATCTTCACGAAACGGCCGATGTTCTGGTCGTCCAGCGGCGCGTCCACTTCGTCCATGAGGCAGAAGGGGCTGGGCTTGGTGAGGAAGATGCCGAACAGCAGTGACAGGGCAACGAGCGCGCGCTCACCGCTTGAAAGCAAATGAATGCGCTGCGTCTTCTTGCCGCGCGGAGAGGCATGGACTTCGATGTCGCAATCCAGCGGCGCGTCCGGATTCTCGAGACGCAGGTCGCACTCGCCACCACCGAACATGCGCAGGAAGATCTGCCGGAAGTTCTCGCGTACCTGCGCGAACGTGGCCAGGAAGAGCTCCCGCGCCGTGCTGTCGATTTCGCGAATGGCCTGATGCAGCGACTGCTTGGCCGCCACCAGGTCATTGCGCTGGCTGGTCAGGAACTCGAGACGGCGCTGTTCCTCCTCATGCTCTTCAATGGCCAGCGGATTGACCGGGCCAAGATCATCCAAGGCCTCGCGCAGCGTCTTGGCCTCTTCACGCAGCGCGTCCGTTTCGAGATCCAGCTCCTCGAAGCCGGCCAGCAGGTCGTCGAGCGAACGCCGCCACTCGGTCTCGAGCCGCTGACGAATGGTCTCGCGCCGGCCTGACAACTCCGTGTGACGCAACTGCGCCCCATGCAGCTGTTCGCCGAGCGCGGTCGCGCGGCGACGGGCTTCATCGAGCACCGATTCGCAGGCATCCGACTGCGCAGTGGCGGCAGCCACCGCTCGCTCGGCTTCCGCCAGTCGGGCATCGGCATCGGCCAAGTTCTTGCGCTCGGTTTCCAACTCCGTGCGCCAGCCCTCGAGCTGCGTGAGCAGATCCTGGTCGGCCTCACTGAGTGTGGACAGTTCACGTGCCAGTGATTCGAGGCGCGCGGCTGCGGTGCTGTCTTCTTCGGCCAGACGCTTCTCGCGATCGATGGCCACCGACAGACGCGCCTGCGCCTGTGCCTGTGCCACCTGCCAGGTGGCCCGCGCCTCACGCGCCTGCTCCTGATCGCGCTCGGCCACCGACAGGGCCTCACGCGCGTCGGTAATGTCGCTATCGGCTTCGCCGGCCCGCGCGTGCAGCGCTTCGGCCTGCGAGGCGAGCTGCTGCGTGCGCTGCTCCAGTTCGGCCAGTCGCGATACCAGCCGCTCGGCCAGTGCGTTCGACTGCGCCAGCTCACGATCGGCGCGTTCACGGCGACGCTCGACTTCCTGCTGCACTTCCTGCGCGCGCCGCACTTCCTGCTGCGCCCGGTTGTGCGCTTCCGTGGCGGCCTGCTGTGCACGCTCCGCTTCACCCAGCGCGAGGCGCGCCGCCTCGGCAGCGAGGGCCGCTTCATCACGCGCGGCATCCGCCGCCGCGAGATCACTCTCGAGGCGCGTGAGCTCGGCGCGGCGCTGCAGCGGACCCGGGCCACCGGCTGTGCCCGGCAGATACATCGCGCCGCGTTCGTCCACAAAGGCATCGCCGCCGTCCAGCGCCTTCACGCGGCCCAGCAGCGCGCGCACCCAGCGCGAGGCCTCGCCCGACGACTCCACCGCGCCGGCCAGCGCGCCTTCGTCGCTGTTGGCCTCCATCACCACGTCGAGCGGCAGCAGCAGCAAGGGGCCCGGCTGCGCCGACGCATGCCACGAGCGCACGGCGGCCGCTGCGGCCGCATCACGCACCACGATGGCATGCATGGTGGCGCCGAGGTAGCGCTCGACGAGCTTGGCCACATCCTCGTTGGCCGAGACGAAGTCGGTGAGCGGGCCAAGTACGGCGCCCTCACCAAAGCGCTCCTTCTCCTTCAGCAGACGCGCGGACGACGGCGCCAGACCCACCCGCTCGCGCTCGAGCGCGGCCAGCGCGTTGCGCTTGCCTTCGAGATTGGTACGCCGCTCGAGTGCGTTGGCCAGCATCGCCCGCGATTCGGCATCGGCCGTGCGCGCGGTGCCCGTGGCCAGACGTGCGCCCTCCAGATTCAGCAGGGCTTCCTGCGCATCGGCCTGCGACACCTGCACCTGTTCACGCGCCGCCAGCAACTCGCGCTCAATGTTCTCCAGCGCATCCACGAGGTTCTGCCGCTCCAACTCCAGCACCTCACGGCGCTGCTCGGTGTCGGCATGTTCGCGCGACGCGCTGTCGCGATCGAGCTCAATGCGACGCGCCTGGTCGCGATGCTCGCGTACCTGACGCTCCAACTGATCCAGCGCGGCGCGCGCCTGCTGCACCGCTTCACGTGTGGTCTGCTCAGCAGACAGGCGCTGCTGCAGATTCTCTGCGGCGTCGGTGACTTCCTGCTCGAGCGTGCTGCGATCAGTGGCCGCGCGCTCGCGGTCCTCGCGCAGACGACGGCCAAAGGCCTCGTTCTCCTTGCGCTCTTCCTCGGCCCGCTGACGGCGCATGGTCGTGCTGCGCTGGCGCTCTTCGGCCACGGCCAGCTCACGCTCGAGACGCTGCGTGCGGTCGCGCTGCTCCGAGGCCAGACGCGCCAGCTCCACGCGACTGGCCTCGGCCGTCGCACGCGCGGCGTGCGCCTCCTCACGCTGCAACTCCGCCGCCGCGATGGCTTCCTCGGAGCCCGGCACATCGCCCTGCAGCTCCGTCAGACGCCCGTCGAGCGCCTCCAGTTCGTCCTTCCACGCCGCCATCTCGCGCACCGCCAGCGAGATCTCCACCGCAAAACGACGCGACGTGAGTTCCGCATGACGCTCGGCGCGGCGGCGCTGGCGGGCCAGCGAGCGCACCTGGCTCTGCACCTCGTTGATGAGGTCATCGAGACGCGCGAGATCCGTCGTGGTTTCATCCAACCGACGCTCGGCACTGCGGCGCCTGTCGCGATACAGCCCAACGCCCGCGGCTTCTTCAAACAGTTCACGCCGCTCGTCCGGACGATCGGAGAGCAGGGCATCGATCATCTTGGATTCGATGACCACACCCGAGTCGGCGCCGAGGCCTGTGCCACGCACGAGGTCCTGGATGTCGCGCAAGCGGCAGGGTGCACGGTTGAGCAGATACTCGCTCTCACCCGAACGCAGCAGACGCCGCGTAATCACCACTTCCTTGAACGGAATGGGCAGTTCGCCTTCGGTGTTGTCGAAATGCAGCGACACCTCGGCCATGTTCACCGGCTTGCGCGCCGATGAGCCGTGGAAGATCACGTCCTCCATTTTTGCGCCGCGCATGGCGCGCGCGCGCTGCTCGCCCAGCACCCAACGCACCGCGTCGGAAACGTTCGACTTGCCGGAACCATTGGGACCGACAATGGCCGTGACGCCCTTCTCGAAGTGGAATTCGAGATGATCGGCGAAGGCCTTGAAGCCGTGGACTTCGAGCTTCGTAAGACGCACTAGAACGTTCTCCCCGTACGAAATGCCAACACCGGGGCCACGCCGACGGCGCGCAGCGAATCCGCGAGCGCCGTGGCCTGCACGGGCGACTCGAAAGCTCCGGTGTAAATCGAGGCGCTGCCGTCAGGTTGACGGAGCGCATAAGCCAGAATGCCGCGCGACGCGAAGGCCGCGAGTCGGCTGCCCACGAGACTCGCGCCAACGCGTGTCTCGAGACGCAGGGCGTAGGGCACGGACACAATGCTGCCGGACCCAATCACCTTGTCGCTGCGCAGACGCGCGAGCAGCGAGTCCACACCCTGCCGGCTGCTGTCGGCGCCCACTGTGAGACGGAACCACATCTCGCCCGCTTCAAGCACCGGCGAAAGCGCGACCCCTTGCAGCGCCGCGACGCGCGGCTCCGGCAATGCGGCCGCCCGCGTGTTGGCGGTGGCGAAGTACACGGCATAGCGCGCGGCACGCAACGAGTCGGCCGGATTGTCCAGCGCCAGCGGCTGAGACGCCGCGCTGTCAGCGGGCATCGCGCCACTGTCGCCAGCCTGGCGCAGCGAATCCACGGGCGTGCTGTCCATGGGCGTTGGGGGCACCACGACACTGGTGGTATCCGGTGCCCGAACCTGCAGCAACGCCACCAGCGGAGCCGGCAGGCGTTCGAGCACCTGCGGCCACATGGCGCCCACGCCAATGGCTGCCGCACCCAGTACGAGAACGCCAGCAATGATCTGCGTGCGACGGCGCGACGCGTCCTGCTGCGCCGCTTCACGCGCCCGGCGCGCACTTTCACGCTTGGGAGGCTCGCTGGGCTCAGCCGGTGGAGGCGGCGCGGGCGGCGCAATGAGCGGAATGCCAGGTGGGGTGGGGAAGGTCGTGTCACCCAGCGGCATGAGAGTGCCCACGTACCCGCAGAGCTCCGCAAACCCGGGCACCGACGGACGCGCCACCACAATCAACAGCGCACCCACCTGCTGAAAGCCCGCGGCCAGACGGCGCCAACGATCGTTGGCGTACACCGCCTCGTGATCAACGGGCTCCGTGCCGCTCGGCATGAGGAACACGTTGTCCGTGTCCAGCATGGGCCGCGCAATCTTGTTCAGCGACACGCCATACAAGAAGCTGTCGGCAATACCGTGCGGATCATCGCCGGTGAGCACGGCTTCGATGGCCGGCGACTCACCAACCAGATCGGCAACCGCCACACGTCGACGCTGGCCTTGCGCACGCGCCAGCCCAAGCGCGGTGCGCGCTGCCACCATGGGGTCGGTCGAGGCCACCACCACCGCGCAGCGCTCATCAAGCAGCGGCGCCAGACGACGGCCTTCCAGGTCCCACGGATCCACTACGGCTCCCGACGTCATGGTGCGCCCTCGAACACCCAGTAGCTCTGACCGGAGGCCTTGCCTATACGCTCAGCCTCCGCGCGTGTGGGGTAGGGCCCCATGATCACGCGATACAACAGTTTGCCGTCACGTTCGGACGTGGTCACACGCGGCGACTGTCCGTCCACGCGAATGCGTCCGGCCAGAGCCCGCGCCTGTTTTTCGTCGAGAATGGCCGCGAATGATACGGTGAACTGCGAGGCGCGCGCGGGCGCCTCACCACTCGTGGCGCTGCCTCCCGTCGTGCTGTCGCCTGCGGCTCCTGCACCGGCAGTTGCGTTACCGGTCGAATCGCCGGTTGCCGGCGGCAAGTCCGACGGATCCCGCGGCGCGCTGGTACGGAATTGCACCGGCTGATCGAGCCCGGCCGCGCGCGGACGGAATCCGTTCCAGCGCAGCGTGTGCCACCATGACGACGCGCCGTCCGTCACGGTCTGCATGGGCGCGAGAGTGGACGGGTGCGCAAATACCACGTCCGCGCCGCGCGTGACGGCAATGCCGCCATCGGGCAGCACCAGCGGCAAGTCGCCGCGCCACGCGCTTTCAATGACACCGACCACCGCGTCTTCCGCCAGACTCACCACAAAGACGGAGTCCACGCCCGGGCTCACCTGCGCACCACGCGCCAGCAGCACGCGACCCAACGGGTCCATGCGCAGCGCACGCGCCGGCGCGGGCAAACGAATGCGGCCCGTCACGCCTTCTTCGAAGCGATCGACAATGCGCAGCACCTCTTCATCGGCCAGCGCGACAAACAGGCGATCACCGCTTGGCGTCGCGGCAATGGCGCGCACCGGGTCGCCCACGTCCACGTTGAGCGCCGGCCCCAGATCGCGGGCCCGCACAGCAATCACCCGCTCGTTGGCGCCGAAGAACACGCGATCACCAACCGAGCCGGCCGTCGTGAGGATTTCATCGCGCAGCGCCGCTTCCTCGCCGCCGATATTGAACAACACCGAGTCCGACACGACCATCTGTGGCGGACGGACCCGCCACACAATGGCCTGATCACCGCGAGCCCCGGCCACGATCAGCGAACCGTCGGCCTGCGGATACAGGGCCTGCGCCGGCAGGCTGGGCCGAAATTTCCAATCGCTGCCGCTGGGGGTGAAGCGCGTGATTTCGCCGCCCGCGGTCAGGCCGTACACCGCCCCTCCGTCAAACGAGGCCAGGGTGGTGAGCGCCTGATCACGCGAGCTCGTTACCGACCCAATGCGGAGATCCACGCGGACCGGCGCGCCACCGGTGTCCACCGCAGACAGGTAGCCATCTTCCGGGCCAAACCCGATGAACCGGGACAGGGGCGGCACGCGCCCAATGGAGCGCCACACCACGCTGTCGAGGGCAGGGTAGCGCGTAGCCGTCAACACCCCGCCCTTCTGCGGGACTCGCAGAAGGAGGGGGTCGGGACCACTGGGAATGCTGGGAGGGGCGCCGGCTCCCTCGGGGCGGGACGAGCGATCGGCACAGCCGCCGGCAACGCCGCACACGAGGAGCAGGAGCGCCGACGCAAGGACCGTGCGCACGGCCGAAAAGTACCTGCCCAGAGGCAGGTCAGGGAGGGGCTTGCCTTTCGCTCGACTTCGGCGCGTCAGTACGACGCGCCGAAGAACCAGGTGCCGAAGCCCTTGGCGCCGGGACGGCTGGCCGGAACGGCCCAGTCCCAGCGGATAATGGCAATGCCGAACAGGTTCATGCGCATGCCGAAACCATAGCTGGTCAACAGTGCCCGCTGCGTGTCCACGTTGTAATTGTCGGGCCGGGACGCCAGCAACGTCTGCCCCTTGGACCATGCTACGCCGGCATCGTAAAAGAACAGCCCGTCAATGGGTGGCAAGCCACCCAGGAGGTTGGTCCTCGTGCCGTAGCGACGGATAATGGGGAAGCGCAGCTCTGCGTTGGCAAAGGCCACGCGCGAGCCAATGAGCTCAGCCGTGCTGCACGAGCTGCCGTTGTCGTTGGGCAGACCGGAACAGCCTACCGTACCGATGTCCTCGCGGTTGTAGCCGCGCACAAAATCCGGACGACCGATCCACTTGGGGAAACGCAGCTCATCGCGGCCCACCGACATGCTGGTGGTGAAGCGCGTGGCAAACGTCACGTAGTTGAACAGGATGGGCACATACGACCGGATGTCCGCCAGATACTCCGTGTACTGCCAGTCGCCTATGGTGGGCTCCACCTCGAGTCGCGCACGCCGGCCCGTAATGGGCCCGGTGAAGCCGAAGAGCGTGTTGTCGGTCACCCAAGCCAGGTACGGCGAGTAGGTGTTGACCGAGGCAATGTTGCGTGTGGGCCCGCGCTGGAAGCCCGTGGCCAGGAAGGTGTTGTAGTCCACCAGCCGGTCGAGCGTGAACACCTGCTGATCGATGTTCTGGAAGCGCGCGCCCAGCTCAAAACGCGTGAAGCGATTGAGCGGGTACAGGCTGGCCGCAAAGACCTGACGCAAGACGAGGCGCGTGAACTCTTGCGACTGGATGAATTGTCCCGGAGTGTCTCCTCGCGTTTCCCTGAAGCCGGACACCAGATACAGCGGCTGCTGACTGACTCCGGTGGTGTACTGGTACCGGCGACCCAGACTCTGATATCCCACGAACACTTGGGCATCGCTCAGCTGACCATTGATGCCGCCGGACAGCGCCAGACGCCGATTGCCCAGCAAGTCGCCGAGCACCACCGTGGTGCCGCCGAATGTGCCCTGACCGAAGCCACCCTGCTGATAGCCAATGCTGGGCTGCGCCACGTATTCCGGCACCAGCTTCGCGCGGTACTTGCTGTCCCGGAAGCGCGTGGTGTCGGGCAGGTTGAAGTCGAAGCTGTCCAGCATCGCCTGCACGCTGATCGTTTCGGCCAGTCGTGCCGTCTGCGACTGCGGCAATTCACTCGACGCGCGGGCGTTGGCGCCCGTGATGGGGCGATAGAACGACTGCCGCGCCTTGGCCGTGTCGCCCACGATGGCCCTCGGCAGGTGCGCCGTGGGGTCCGTCGGACGGCGCACGGTGTCGCCGGGCACTGCAGGACGCGCGCCTTCAGCCACCACCACGGTCTCGCGGAACGGCGCCTTCTTGAGCGCGCGCGGATTCTTGATCTTCCAGATCGAGTGGTCGGTCTTTTCGTAGTACACGAAGGCCAGCACGTCCGCGTCGCGCGCCCACGTGATGGCCGGCGACTGCTCGGCCACGGCCGTCACCGCGCCCAGCACGTTGGTGAGCTGATAGTGCTGACGCTCGGCCACATCGTACAGGAAAATGTTGGCGATGCCCGTGCGATCGGAGATGAACGCCAGCGACTTGCTGTCGGGCGCCCACTGCGGATTGCTGCTGCGCCCGCCCTGACCGGGCAGGATGCTGATCTTCTGCGTCTCGAGATCGTACAGCGCGATCTTCCACGCACCAATCTTGAGGATGTCCTCGTCGAAGTCGTCGCCGCGCTCGGTCACGAAGGCAATGCTGCGACCATCGGGTGACCAGGCCGGTGACAGATCGCCGTAGGTGTCCTTCATGAGCTGCGTATAGCCCGGCGCGTCCATGGACGCCACATACAGATCGCTGGTGCCATGGCGCATGCCGCTGAACACAATGCGTCGCCCGTCGGGACTGAAGCTCGGGCTCAGCACCTGATCGAGCTCGAAGTCAAAGTCCTTGATGACTTTTGCGCGCGCCACGTCGAGCACGTACAGCACGTCGCGCCCACCGCGCTGCCCCGTGAAGGCGAGCAGCTTGCCATCCGGCGAGAAGCTGGGCTGCGAGTAGATGAACCGCAGCTGCTCGTAGTCGGGATTGGTGGTGGTCTTCACCAGGCGCTTGATGCGCTTGCCCGTCTCCGCGTTGGCGAGATAGAGCTCGGGGAACACCTCGCCACGCAGGAAGCTGCCGGTGCCCACATATGCGATGCGTGTGCCGTCGTTGGACAGGGCAGGGGCCACAAACAGACCGCCCGATCCACCCGTGCGCGCCAGCGTCAGCAGCGGCTCCGCAAAACTGCGCGGCCGTTCGAGATTGGCCACCATGGGCAGGAACTTGGCCTGCATGGCCGCCTTCCACTCCGCGCTCAGTTCGTCGAGCGAGAGACCAATTTCACGGCGGAAGGCCCGATCGATGCCGAGGCTCGGCACGGCGTTCATGATCTCGCCGATGACCTCGTCGCCCCAGCGCGCACCCACGAACTGCCACAGCGACAAGCCGTAGCGATACGGGAAGTACTTGTCCGGCCGCTCCGTCATCTGCGCGATGGTGGGCAGCGAGTTGTTCACGATCGCATCGCGCACCCAGGCATCGGTCCACGGATGATTCGGTCCGATGGACAGGTATTCCGCCAGACCTTCCATGAACCACAGCGGCGGATTCACCATGGCCAGGTTCTGCAACCCGGCGCCCGCGCGGCCGCGCGAGAAAATGTCGAAGGTGAACACGTGCACCATTTCGTGAATGAGCACGTGTTCGAAGCTGGCCCAGTCGCCGCTGAAAAATTGCGCCATGCGCTGGCGCAGCGGGTCGGTCACACCACCGGTGCCTTCGCCGAGGTCACCAAAGACATTGCTCTGCGCGAAGTCGCCCGAGGAACCGAAAATGAGAATCGGCTTCTTCTCGCGGAACTGATGCGCAGTGAGTCGAGACAGGCGCGCGTAGGCCCGCTCCGACATGCGCGCCGCATCGGGCGCGACGTCGGCAATCTGCGGGTAGTAATGCACCAGAAAGTGCTCAGTCTCGATGACGCGCCAGTCGAGGCGGTCATACTGCACCTGGTTCTGCCCGAAGTACCCCTGGGCCTCCAGGCGCGCAGGCGCTGCGGTGGCCATTGCCGCGGCCAGCGTCAGGCTCAGGACCGTGCTGCTACGGGACCACCGCGTCACCTGCTTCATGTGCCTTACACTCCCTGCCTCGAAGGCGTGGTCACCGGGTCGAGCTCCACGCGGGTGGCGTCACCCCAGAGTCGCTCAAGCTGGTAGTACTGCCGCAAGGTCGGATGGAAAACGTGGATCACGCAGTCGGCATAATCGAGCAATGCCCACCGACCCTGCGTGAGCCCTTCGGTCATGGTGGTTGACACGCCACCTTGCTTGAGCCCCATCTCGATATGCTCAGCTACGGCGCGCACGTGGGTGTCGGATGTGCCCGAGGCGATAACAAAAAAGTCGGTCATATCCGTCACACCTCGCAGGTCGAGCACCACGATGTCGTGGGCCTTGAGCTCACTGGCGAGGGCGGCGGCCCGGCGGGCGATGGGTTCTCCGGGACTGCTTGGGCGTTCGGCCATGTCGTTCTTCAGGGGTGGAGCGAACGGGGACCGAAACCCGGTACCCCGCCAACTGCTGGAAGGTTGCGTGCAAGGACGACGGTCGGACAGGGGGACGCGGTCGGAATTCCCAACGCCGCACCTTCCACGTCGGTGAACCGCTGCGCCCCCGGGGACCGTTCCGAGGAAAATACCTGAGAAAAAACGAGGGGAGCCCGGTGTCGGACTCCCCTCGGGACCTGACGGGTGACGCAGCTTACTGCTTGATCACCCACACCTTGATCTCCGGGTGCACGTCGGCGTGCAGACGCACGCCCACGCGATACACACCCAGCGTCTTGATCGGCTCGTTGAGCTCGATCTGGCGCTTCTCGATCTTGAAGCCCTGGGCCTCAAGCTGATGCGCAATGTCGGCCGTGGTCACCGAGCCGAACAGCTTGCCTTCCTCGCCGACGCGGGCGGCGAAGGTCACCGAGACCTCAGCCAGCTTGTCCGCGATCTGCTTGGCCGCAGCCACCTTCTCGGCCTCGAGGGCCTCGAGACGGCTCTTCTCGGCCGCGATGCGCTTGCGGTTGCCCGGCGTGGCCTCGTAGGCCAGACCGCGGGGCAGGAGGAAATTGCGGGCGAAGCCCGGCGACACGGAGACAATGTCACCAGGATGTCCGAGCTTGTCGACGGCGTTGCGGAGAATGACTTCCATGGGAACTCCGGGTCGAACCGGTTGATGGCGAAACAGTGAACTGCTGCACGGGCCGGAGCCCGACGAACACGAAACTGCGAAGAATCTCAGCGGGGCGAGCCACGCGGGGACGTGCCCGCACGAAAGTCCCGCCAGGTATCTCCCAATCCGAGCGTGAAGGTCACCGCCAGCAACGCCAGCAGCACCCACACGGGCCCAAGGACTGGGACCAGCACCACCAGGCCCAGCGGCAACCACACCGCCAGGCGCTCGGGGATCCAGCACGACAGGACACCAGCGCCGCGAAGCGCATACAGCGTCCCGAAGAATGCCACGAGATTGAGTCCCACCAACCGGTAGCCGGCCAAGGTGGGCAGCAGGAGAATGGTGACACCCACCACCACGCCCCATACCAACTGATCGTTGAAACGCAGCTCGCGCAGAGCGCCCAAGGGCGGCCCCACACGGGCCCGGCTCAGTCGATGATAGGCCGACCAGGCCAGTGCCAACGCCATCAGCGACTCCAGCGCCAGCAGAGCAGGCGCCAGACGAACCAGCGGACCGGCCCGCGTTCCGCCAACCGCCGACGAGGCGCTCACCGGTTCACCCAACATCACCAGCAGGTTCTCGAAGCGACCCGCCCGCTCAATGGCCAGCGGCACGCGCTTCGTAAACTCCCGCCAGGTGTCGGACGACGACCGGGCCCGCCACTGCTCCAGCGAACTGGCCAGACGCTGCTGGTATTCAGCCGTCAGCATCTGCTCGGCGCCCGCGAAAGCCGTCTGGCCCTGCGGAGCTCTGAGCGACAAGCCGGCGACCGTGACCGTGCCCGCCAACGCCACTGCCGCGAGCGCACGCGCGAGAAACGGACGGGAAGCGGTGGCCAGACAGACCAGCCCGAAGGCCGCGCCCAGCACCACCGCCCAACCTCGCAGAAATGCACCGTAGCCCGAGAGGGGCATCGGCACCTTCCACACGACGTAGGACGCCGCCGCGGTCCACAGCACGGCACTCAGCAAACGTCCGCCGTTCCACCAACCCACGATGGAGCAGGCAGCGATGCCCGTGAGCACCAGCAGGGCGAACTGCTCCACCGGCAGGAGCAGCCGTACCGCACCCGCAAGCAGGGCCAGGGGCGCCGGCCAGGCCGGCGACGCGGTGACGGCCACCATGAGGACAAGCCCCAGGACGAACCAGCGCCACCCCCGCTCACGCGGAGCGGTCGCGACTGCTTCAGGCGCGACCGCTCCGGACATGCTCAGCTCGTCTGCCCCTTCACGTACGGCAGCAGGGCGAGATAGCGGGCCTTCTTCACGGCCTTGGACAGCTGGCGCTGATGGCGCGCGTCCACTCCGCTCAGGCGGCTCGGCAGGATCTTGCCGTAATCGGTGATGAACCGGCCCAGGAGGCGGTCATCCTTGTAGTCCACGTAGCGGATGCCCGCTTCAGTGATCGGGCAGGGCTTCTTCTGGCGGCGCATGGGTTATTCCTCGTCGTCGTCGTCATCGTCGCTCGCGCGGCGGCGCGAGGCGAGCTCCTCATCGCTCAACTTGGGCGCGCCGAGCTCGTGCTCGTACAGCGTCACCAGGTAGCGCACCACGCCTTCGTCGAGCTTGAGCGCACGCTCGAACTCGGGCAGCGTGGACGGCGTCGTCGTGAAGTGGCTGATGATGTAGTAGCCACTCTCGTGACGGCCGATCTTGTAGGCCAGCTGACGACGACCCCAGTGCTCGATCTCCGCGGGTTCCGCGAGGTTGAGCAGGGCCTGCAGCTTCTCGAGCTTTTCAGCAATCGTCGTATCTTCGAGCGCACTGTCGAAGATGTACACGGCTTCGTACCGCCGCGTGGGGTTGCGGCGGATCTTGAGCTTTGCCACTCGGCAATCCTCCCTATGGTCTGAAGTGCCACCCGCAGTGCCGAGCCGCGGGCGGAGGGTACGCCGGAATCGACCGATTCCGGATGAGCCTTGAAGCGTAACAGGAAAGGGGGGCGGCTGGAAGGGTGGGCGGAGGGACCAAGAACCCGAAACTTGAACTCAGAACCCGAAACTGATCAGTTTCGAGTTCTGGGTTCAGGTTCAGAGTCTTGGGTTTCCCCCCTCCCCCATGTGCGGCCGCTACTCCTTCGGTAACCCCGCCCGGATCGCCACGCTGCCCCTCGGGGCCGCCCTCCCGGCCTACCCGGCGCGCTTCAACATCGCCCCCTCCCAGTCCGTGCCGCTCGTCCTGCAGGACCGCGAGGGCCGCCGCGCGCAGCTTGCCCGCTGGGGGCTGGTCCCCTTCTGGGCCGATGACCCCTCCATCGGCAACCGGCTGGCCAATGCCCGGGGCGATACGGCGGCAACCAAGCCCTCATTTCGCGCCGCCTTCAAGAGCCGCCGCGGGCTCTTGCCGCTCGACGCCTACTACGAGTGGCAGACCTTGACCGGCAGCAAGGTCAAGCAGCCCTGGGCCATCGGGCTGCCCGATCACGCCCCCTTTGCCGTGGCCGCGCTCTGGGAGCGCTGGACGCCCAAGGGCGACCCGGACGCCGAGCCGCTGGTGAGTTGCTGCATCGTGACCACCGAGCCCAATGCCACCATGGCGCCCATTCACGACCGCATGCCGGTGATCGTGGCGCCGGAACACTACGACCAGTGGCTCGACCCGACGCACCCCGAGGCAGCGCAGGCGCTCATCGGGCCATGGAAGGGACCCATGGAGGCCTGGAAGGTCAGCACCTACGTGAACGCGCCACGCAATGAGGGCCCCGACTGCTGGCGGCCGGTGGACTCGCCGCAGGACCTGCCGCCTGAACTAACCTCAGCCCCAGACGCGAACCTGCCGCTGTTCTAGGGCTTGGTACCGGCCGTCTTGCGCAGGTAGAGGTTGAGACTGCCGAAGCTCAGCTTCGACTTCATCTGCACCATCATGCGCCGCTCATCGTCGGTGATCCACACCTCGGCCTTCCCGTTCTGCGAGAAGATGCCCTTGGTCTGGAACGTGGGCTGCAGCACGACGGCGTCGAAGTCGCCGGCCGGCACCGACACGCGCTCTTTGCGCAGCACCTTGATGCGCACCGGATTGCCCTGCGCCTTGAAGTAGCGCGAGAACTCGTAGGTGCGGCCCACTTCGAGGGGCAGCGTACGCACGAAGTACAGGAACGAGCCTTCGTCCAGCGGCTGCGCTACCGTGGGCTCTTCCGGGCGATCGCCCTCGCGCATCATGCCGCGCTCGGGGAAGATCTCGTAGCGCCGCTTGCGCTCGTAGTTGCCTTCGTCGACATCCTGATGATAGCGCAGCGAATTGAGCGACACCACATCGAACCACGACTCATACACGTCGTTCACGCGGTAAAGCGGAATGCCGCCCGTGATGGTGAACACCGTGTGCCAGGCCGTGCGGCCACGCACTTCGGTGATCTCCTTCACCTCCATGCTGCCGTTGCCCACCTTGAGCGACCCGAACTTCACGTCGTACTCGAGACGCTCGCCGACATCGAACGGCACGGCGGCCGCATCCGTCGGCAGGCGTCGAGCCGCCTGCGCAACCGCCGCGGTCTGCGCTGACGACTGCGCCAACGTCACTCGCGCGCCGCCCAGCGAGAGGGCGGCGCCAACAACAAGGGCGAGTGGTGCAACGAGCGACGACGTGCGAGACATGGCGTTGGGCATTGGGGACGGAAACGGGCTCGCAGGCAATACCCCGTCAGCCGCGGAAATGTGTCAGACGTTGAAACGGAAGAGCAGCACATCGCCGTCCTGCACGACGTACTCCTTGCCTTCCGAGCGCACGACACCCTTTTCCTTCGCGCCCTTCCAGCCACCGTGCGTCACGAAGTCGGTGTAGGCCACCGTCTCTGCACGAATGAAGCCCTTCTCGAAGTCGGTGTGAATTACACCGGCGGCCTTGGGTGCCGTGTCACCCCGATGAATAGTCCAGGCCCGCACTTCCTGTTCACCGGCGGTGAAGTACGTCTCGAGACCCAGCAGCGAGTAGCCGGCGCGAATGAGACGGTC
This sequence comes from Gemmatimonas sp. UBA7669, assembly GCF_002483225.1. Classification (NCBI taxonomy): domain Bacteria; kingdom Pseudomonadati; phylum Gemmatimonadota; class Gemmatimonadia; order Gemmatimonadales; family Gemmatimonadaceae; genus Gemmatimonas; species Gemmatimonas sp. UBA7669. Next base: position 169,551 of record NZ_DLHL01000027.1, read on the forward strand.
GAGGCCGGCCGACTCGATACCCAGCGATGCAAGAAACTCCGCGCGCTCATCCGTCGGGAGCTCGGCCAGCTCGCTTTCGATTTTCGCCGAGAAGGGCACGATCTGCGCCTGTTCGCCGCTGGCCGCCACGGCCGCGCGCAGCGACGTGAGGTACTGGCCCTCTTCACCCGACAACTCGGCGTCCGTCACATTGGCCGCGTACAGCACCGGCTTGGCCGTGAGCAACTGCAGACCCTCGAGCTGCGCCAGCTGCTCGCTCGTCAGCCCCGCGCGCCACAGCGGCTTGCCTTCGCTCAGCGCGGCGTTGGCCGCCTCGAGCGCCGGCAGCTCCGCCAGCGCATCCTTGTCGTTGGACTTGGCGGCGCGCTTGGCCTTGTCGAGCCGCTTCTCCACCTGACCCAGGTCGGACAGCGCGAGTTCGAGTTCGATGATTTCCTTGTCACGCGCCGGGTCAGGCTGCCCCATGACGTGCGTCACATCGTCGTCGGCAAAGCAGCGGATGACGTGCACGATGGCGTCGGTTTCGCGGATGTTCTGCAGGAACTTGTTGCCCAGCCCTTCACCCTGCGACGCGCCCTTCACCAGCCCGGCGATGTCCACGAACTGCACCACCGCCGGCACCGTGCGCTTGGGCTGCACGATCTCGGCCAGCTTGTCGAGACGCGGGTCCGGCACCTCCACCATGCCCACGTTGGGCTCGACGGTGCAGAACGGATAGTTGGCCGCTTCCGCCTTGGCGGCGGTAAGCGCATTGAACAGGGTCGACTTGCCCACGTTGGGCAGCCCGACGATACCGAGGCGAAGCATGTGATTCTATGGGAAACGGGCCGGCCCCTGCAGGAACCGGCCCTGTGTACGGGGCGCAGCGTATCCCGGTAAATGTAGCAGCCCGCGGAAATATGATGCGACGTGGGAGGGCGGCCGGACGTACCGTGCGGGATGCAGGATTTTCGGAAGCTCAGGGTGTGGCGGGCGGCGCAGGATCTCGCCGTCGCCGTCCACGGCATGACGCAGACCCTTCACGGGACCGACGCCGCCAGCCTGCGGAGCCAGGTGCGGCGGTCGGCGTTGTCCATTGCGGCCAATGTCGCGGAGGGCGCCGTGAGCGGCAGTCCGCGACAGTTTGCGCGGTTTCTTCAGATGGCCATCGCTTCGACGTCCGAAACTGAAAGTCACCTCGACTTCGGGATTCGGGTGCGGTTGCTACCTGACGACGAGGCGGGGGCCCTGATGCGGGATACGGTGGTATTGCGGCGCCAACTGATCGCCTTGCGAAAACGGGTGCTGGAGGCCGCGAACCAAAAACCCGGAACCTGAACCCAGAACTCGAAACTGATCAGTTCCGAGTTTTGGGTTCGAGTTCCGGGTTCTTGGTCGCGACCGGTGCGGCGTGCGGAGAACCGTTACTGCTTGCAGCTCCCCCTCGGCTCCATCCGCACTCCATCCACCTTCGGCCGCGCTCCGTTCCCCAGCTCCAGCGCGATATCGGCAATCAGTCGCGTCACCCGCTGCATGTGCGGGTAGTCAATGTACTGGGGCTCGTCCGTCAGCTGATGGTAGGCCGAGTGGCCGCCGGTGGTAAAGAACGTGACCGGGATCCCCCACTTGGCGTACTCGTAGTGATCGCTCCGGCAGTAGATGTTCATCGGGTGCCCGTTCGCATCCATGGCGTAGTCGAACACGAAATTGTGCTTCTTGTCCGTGTTCACGCGCTCCACCAGATCGCCCAGCTCCGTGGACAGCCGCCGCGAACCCACCAGCTGCAGGTAGTCGGGCCCACCGCGCAGTGGCGCTCCGCTGGCCGTCGTTCCCGTGACGTCCGTTGCACTGCCGCGGCCCACCATGTCCACGTTGAGCTGCGCCACGATCGAATCGCGCGGCACCGTGGGGTGCTCCGTGTAGTAGGCCGAGCCCCACAAGCCCTTTTCCTCACCGGCGTGCCACACGAACAGCGTGCTGCGCTTGGGTCGGGTCTTGAGACTCGCCAGATACTCCGCCACTTCCTGCACGGCGACCGTGCCTGAGCCATCGTCGTCGGCGCCGTTGAAAATCGAATCACGACGCGCGGGCTTCGTCTTGCGGAGCTCAACCAGCTCGGCGTTGATCTGCGCGAACTGTTCGGGTGTGCCAAAGTTGCGTTCGTCTTCCGCGCCACCGGGCCGCACGATGCGATTGAAGACCAGGATCGAGTCGTGATCCACGCCACGCGGCACGGTACCCACGTGGTCGCTGTGCGCACCCACGGCCACGTACTGATGCTTGAGCACCGGATCACTGCCTTCGAGCAAGGCCACCACGTTGCGCACGGGGAACTTGGGCGCCGTAATCTGCAGTGGCGCCGAAATGGTCACGCGTGCGCCCTCCGCACCCGGCGCAAGAGCGGCGATACTCGTCGGGAACAACTTGGCGGCCGCCGAATCACTCACCACCAGGTAGCTCGTGCCAGGCGTGGGGTCCAGCGACTTGAGATCAGGTCGGTTGACGAACGACAGCACGCCCGCCGCACCGTTGGGCAGCAGCAGCACCACCCCCCGTGCGCCGGATGGTGTCGGGACTGGCCCGAACGCCACTTGGGAGACGGCCTGATTGCTGCGAGGCACACGCAGCGCCACCAACTTGCCGACGGCCTGCGCGGAATCGATGACGACGTTGCCAAGATCCCCGCCAAAGATCACCGGCACGTTGTCGAAGGACAGATCAACGCGCGAAGCGACCGCCCACTCCCGATTCAAGGCGAGCGACGCACCACCAGCGATGAACGTGGCCATTGGATCGACGCGTCGCACGCCGATCTTGAGCTCCTGAAAGAACGTCCCGTTCTCTCCCGCCGGCTTGAGCCCCATGCGCTTCGCTTCCGCCGCCAGATACTCCGTGGCCTTGAAGTGGCCCTCGGTCCCTACATCGCGTCCGCCCAGTGAATCGTCGGCCACGATATACAGCCGCGTCATCAGATCCTGCGTGGTGATGGCGCCACTCGTGGGCCGCGGCTCATGCTTGAGTGGCAGCGGCGACGAGTTCACACCCGCCGGTACCGTGCGCGGGCGCGGTGCATCCTGCGCGGCCAGTGTGCGCGGCCCCAACACACTGCTGCTGGCCACCAACGCCGCCGCCATGAGCGCCACCCGGTCCACCAAAACCCGCGGCGCATGCCACGCGCGGGATGTCATCGGATTCATCGTGAGTTCTGCGAAGTGTAAGGGATGCGCGCCAACTGTATACGCAGCGACGGCTTGACTGTCGTCCACGCGGCCAGCAGGCCGTTCCGGGTGGCCACGAGCCGCGGGAACCCGCTCTGACGTGCACTCGACGTGGACGCCACCGCCATCGACGCACTGGCCATGGCCCCACTCTCCGAGAAACGCACCCGGCGCACCAGCACATCCGACGAATCGGCGGTACGCTGCTCGAGCCACGACACAATGGGCTGCCCGTCCGGATCGAGCTCCACGTCCACCCGGCCCATGGGATTACCCTCATCCACGCGCACAGGTTCACCAAAGGTCCGGCCACCATCCACGGAGCGCACCACGCGCACCCGCGCACTGTCGTTGGGCGCGGCAAACCACGCCACCACCACGGTGTCGCCGCGCGAAGCGGCCTGCGGCCCATTCACCGGGCAACCGGCATAGTGCCACTGATCCGGGTGTACGATCTGCGGGGCACTCCAACCACTGCTCGTGCGGCGCGAAATTGCGATGTCGCGAATCTCCTCCGCGGTCCGGTCGCGATACACCACCACACGACCGTCACCGGTCAGCGCCGTACCCGTCTGACAGCAGTCGCACGCGCGGGCGTCCAGCAACGCCTCGTCGCGCAGCGCGCCGTCGGCGCCAAGCACGGCACTGCGAATGGTCATCTCACGCGCGGAGTCGGGCATGGCACTCTTGCGGCCGTCCAGCCACACGAGACCCACGTCCGATGCACCCTCCGCCCACATCGACACGAACCCATGTTCGGCTTCCAGTCCATCCGTGTGCGGCGAAACCGGGGCGCTCCAGCTGCGACCGGCATCACGCGAACGCGACACCCGCACACCGTAGGCATACTTGCCGCTGCCCTCGCGCTCGAGCCAGTGGGTCACGAGGTCACCATTGGGCAGCGCCAGCACACTCGGGAAATCCGCCCAGTTGACGAACAACGGGCGCGCCGCCGCCGTGCGCACCGAATCCCAGCGCGTGCCATCGTGACGGGCCACACGCACACGCACGGTCGAATCCGTGATGCGCTCCGTCCACGACAGCCACACACCGCCGCTGGTATCGAGCGTCAGGTGCGGTGTACTGCGCGTCAGCACCGCCGTATCGAGAGCCGGCGATTCCACGGGCACCGGCGTGCCCAGGGCGAGGTCGTTGTCGCTCGAGACATCGGCGCTGCCCGTGCACGCGGCAAGAGTCAGCAGGGCCGCGCATCCACCTGCGGCCTGCGTGGCGAAGGGCATCTTGGTATGTTGGCGCATCCCCAAAGCTGCTGCCCGGTAGCATGCCGGGGAACCTCCCCACCTCTTTCAGCAGGATTTCCACGATGCGGTACTCCGCACGCGGGGCGTCCGCCCCGTCATTGCACCGTTCGTCACGCCTGATGCGTCGCACGCTGGTGCTCGCCGCGGCCACGCTGGCTCCGTTGTCCTTCGCCGCCGTCACCGCGGAGGCCCAGACGGCCGCCACCTTCCCGGCGCCAGACGCCACGCTGGCCCGTCTCTGGACGCTCGGCATGGACAGCTCGCAGGTGCAGCGACTCGGGCAGGTGCTGCTCGACTCCATCGGTCCGCGTCTCACGGGCACGGCACGCCAGAAGATGGCCAACGACTGGTTGCTTTCGCTCTACAAGCAGTGGGGCGCCGAGGGCCGCAACGAACAGATCGGCACCTGGCGCGGATGGCGTCGCGGGCATTCACACATCGATCTCATTGCACCGCGCATGCGGTCGCTCGAAGGCACCATGCTCGCGTGGAGCCCGGGCACCAAGAGCAAGGACATCACCGCCAACACCATTGTGCTGCCGCGTTTTGCTGACAGCACGGAGTTCGTGAAGTGGTTGCCGCAGGCCAAGGGCAAGTTCGTGCTGGTGTCAGCACCGCAGCCCACCTGCCGCCCCACCGACAACTGGACGCAGCACGCCACGCCGGCCAGCAAGGCACGCATGGACAGTGCGCGCGCCGAGGTCAATCGCGAGTGGGGCGGCACCAGCGTGCGCGGCACGGGATACAGCAACGCACTCGGCACCGGCAGCCTCGGCATGCGTCTCGAAGAAGGTGGCGTGGCTGGCGTGATCACCTCGCGTCCAAAGAACGCCTGGGGCACCATTGACGTGTTCGAGACCTACAACACCAAGGCGCCGGCCATCGCGCTGTCGTGTGAAGACTACGGCCTCGTGTTCCGTCTCACCGAGAACAATCAGGGCGCCAAGCTGCGCATCAACACCGATGCGGAGCTGCTGGGTGAGCAGCCCATCTTCAACACCATAGGCATGCTCAAGGGCAGCGAGAAGCCCGATGAGTATGTCGTGTTGTCGGCGCATTTCGATTCCTTCGACGGCGGCAGTGGCGCCACCGACAACGGCACGGGGTCGCTGACCATGCTTGAGGCCTTCCGTCTCCTGGCCACCGCGTATCCCAAGCCCAAGCGCACCATTCTCGTGGGCCATTGGACGGCGGAGGAGCACGGCCTCGTTGGGTCACGCGCCTTCACTGAAGATCATCCCGAAGTGGTGAGCGGCCTGCAAGCCCTGTTCAATCAGGACAACGGCACGGGCCGCATTCAGAGCATCAACGCGGCCGGACTGCCAAACGCGGGCGTGCATCTGCGCGAGTGGCTGGGCAAGCTGCCCACCGAAGTGTCGAGTGCCCTCAACCCGCGCATTCCCGGTTCGCCGAGTGGTGGTGGCAGCGACGATGCCAGCTTTGCCTGTCATGGCGCACCCGCCTTCGGTATGGGCGGTGTGAGCTGGGACTACGGCACGTATACCTGGCACACCAATCGCGACACTTACGACAAGGTCGTGTTCGACGATCTCAAGCACAACGCGACCCTGGTGGCCATGTTGGCCTATCTCGCCAGTGAAGATCCGAGCAAGATCACGCGTGAGCGGGCCACGGCGGCCGACATGGCGCCGCAGGGTCGTGCGGCGGCGGCCGGTGGGGCGCAGGGGGCCGGAACCTTTGCCTGGCCCACGTGTCAGAAGGCGCCACGGAAGACCAATCCGCGTCTCCGTTAGGACAAACAGCTTTCCGCCTGTGGGCGGTCCCAGGGTGCTCCGATGACGTGGCCCCGCTGTGTAGCTCGAATTTTCGTTGCGTTGTGCTGTGTATTGCCCGCCACCGTATCCGCCCAAGTGGCCGATACGGTGCGCGGGGTGGTATACGACAGCCTGCTCAAGGCGCCAATCGCCGCGGCCACGGTCATCGGCTTGGCGCCGGGGCAGGAGCAGGCGCCGCAGGCCACAACCGATGCCGATGGCCGTTTTGTTCTGGTGGCGTCCACACGCATCGAGCGCCTCACCGTGTTCCACGACGAGTGGGAGCGTGTGGGGCTGTCGGCGCTCGACGCCGTGCGGCCTCAGGGGCTCGGCAGGTGGACACCGGCCCTCGCCACACCGTCGCTCGAAACGCTGTGGCTGCGTCTCTGTCAGCGACCCATACCGGCAACCGGTAACAAACCCGCCATCGTGTTCGGCACGCTGCGCCTGGCTGACGACAGCACACGCGTGTCCGGTGCGGCCCTCACCCTCGGCTGGGAACCCGATGTCTTCATCGAAGACCAGCGCTCTGGCAAGACCGGCGCGACGCAGAACACCACGGCCGTCACACGCAGCAACGAGCAAGGTGAGTTTTTCTTCTGCGGCGTACCGGATGCCGCGCACTTCGGCATCGTCGCTCGAGGATCGGGGCTCGCTTCCTCTGAAGTGTTGCTGCTCAGCGACGGCCGTCCCGTGCGCCGCATTGATCTCGTGCTCGGCGACAGCACGGTGCGCACCACCGTGGTTGGCACGCTGCACGATGAGTCGGGCGTGCCCGTGCGCGACGCGTCCGTGTCCATCGACGGCACACCCAACGTGGTGACGACAGGTGCCGATGGTCGCTTCGCGTTCACTGGTGTGCCGTTGGGCACCCGCATGCTCTCGGCCCGTAAAGTTGGCTACCTGCCCGCGGTGGTGCCCGCTGAAGTGGTGGACCGCAATGCACGCAGCGCCGCGAACGAGTTGCGCGTCAGCATGCAGCGCGGTGTCACGCTCGAGGGCGTCAAAGTGGTGGCGCGACGCGCGCTCAATCGCGACGTCGTGGACTTCAATCGCCGTCGCCTGTCGGGAATTGCGCGGTACATGGACAACACCGAACTGCGCAACATTCCGCGCATTCAGGATGCCCTGCGACTCTTTCCCTCGCTGAGAGTGCAAACCGCAAACAATGGCGTGGACTTCCTCGTGATGGGCCGGCAAATGCAGGCCAGCATCACGACCACGTCGCTCAGCATGGCGGGCTGCAGAGCGCAGATCTACATCGACGGCATCCAGGCCGACACGCAGTTTCTCTCCGTCCTCACTCCTGAGAGCATCGCGTCCATCGAAGTTTTTCCGACAGGCGCCTACGCCCCGGTTCGATTCCGCAATTTTGACGACAACTGCGCCGTAGTCCTCGTCTGGACTCTCGGGTTCTTCCTGCGCTGAGACGGTCGGGTCTTCCGGCCCACGGCAACCATGCAGTAGCGTTCAGCATGCATCGATATTTCGTCCCGCTTTGGGTGCTCACTGTCCTGCTGAGTGCCGTGCTCGTCCCCTCTATGTCCGCGCGTGCGCAGTCGGCACCAGCCCTTGCCGACACCATTCGTGGCCTGGCCTACGACAGTCTGTCCTGGCAGCCGCTCAAGGGCGCGCTCATCACCGCCGAGCCCACGGGACAGACGGCCGTCAGTGACTCGATGGGGCGCTTCCTCATCGTGGGCACGCAGCGCATCACGCGCCTCGTGGCCTTCCACGACCAGGCCGACCGACTCGGCCTTGGCGATCTCGTGGCCGAGCGTCCGGCGGGCGACGGCCCCTGGGCGCGGCCCATGGTCACCACGCCCGGCATCGGCACGGTGTGGCAGCGCCTCTGCGCGCCGGCGCGGCGCCCGGGCAACGGCAATGGTGGCATCGTCTTCGGCACGCTCACCGCCGCCGACGGCAACACTCGCGTGGCGGGGCTTGGTCTCGTCCTGCAATGGGAGAGTGTGCGCAGTCTCGCTGACACAGTGCGTCGCCTCGAGACTATCACCACGCGCAGCGACTCGCTGGGCAACTACGTGTTCTGCGGCGTGCAGGACTTTGGTCCGGCGGCCGTCGTAGCCTCGAGCAGTCAGTGGCGCAGCGACAACGTGCTCGTGCCGGCCGAGGCCTCGTCGCTGCGTCGCATGGATCTCATGGTAGGGCCAACGGAGGGGCAGGGGGCCTTCGCCACGGTAGGAGGCCGCGTATTCGATCAGAACGGCGACTACGTGGTGGGCGCGACCATCAGTATCGGCGGCTTTGCCGGTGAAATTCAGACCGGTCCCAACGGCCGTTTCACACTCAGCAATGTGCCCACCGGCTCACGCATGGTGACCGCACGGCGCGTGGGCTATCTGGGCGACGGCATCAAGGTGGATGTGCCGGCTGCCGGCAAGACCGATCTGGTCATCACGCTCGAGAAGTCCGTGGCCCTCGAACGTGTGGTCACACGCGACACCCGTCCGCGCAATCGCGATGCGGTGGAGCTCGAGGAACGCCTGCGCGCCAACAAGGGTCGCACGCTCGACTCCACCGACTTCGCGAAGTATCGCGAGCTTCGTCAGGCACTCGACGTGGTGCCCGGTGTGCGCACGCAGGTCGGACGCGCGCCCGGTGATTTCATTCTCAAGGGCCGTGGCGACTGTCTGGCCGTGGTGTGGGTGAACGGTGTGCGTGAGCCCAACGACTACGACAACATGCTCTCCCGCATGCCCAAGGACGCCATTGCGGCCATGGAGTTCTACCCCAGCGAGAACGTGGCGCCGGCGCGATTCCAGACCGGCGGCAACACCTGCGCCGTGGTGCTGGTGTGGACCAAGGCGCACATCAACGCGAGGCGTTGAGCGCTCAACCCCTGAGCGCTCAGCGCCCCATCGTTGACACGGCCTTCTCGGTGCCATCGGCAATCCACAGCTCTACCGCCTTGCACATGCGCTCGTATTGCTCCTCCACGAGCGCGCGTTCATCACGCGGCATGGTGTGCAGCACAAAATCGGCGAGGTCGCCGATCTGCCGACGTTCGTCCACCGGCTTGATGCCAATGCGCAGGCGCGGATAGGTCGCACTCTTGAGATGGGCCTCGACACTCTTGAGCCCATTGTGCCCGCCCGGACTGCCAGCTGCGCGAAGACGATACTCGCCCACCGGTACCGCCACTTCGTCCACAATGACCAGCAGGTCCTGCGCCGCGCTCCAGCCTTCACGCTTGAGGTAGGGACGCAGCACTTCGCCGCTCTTGTTCATGTAGGTCTGCGGCTTGACCAGCTTGACCTTCTTCGTGCCCACCAACCCGCTGGTGCTCACGGCATCGCCGTCCTTGCGCCAGGCTTCGAAGTGCCAGCGCGCGGCCAGTTCATCAAGCAGCCACCACCCCACGTTGTGGCGCGTGGCCTCGTACTCGCGCCCGGGATTGCCCAGGCCCACAATGACTTTCATGCGTAGGGGAAGACGTGCGGGGCGCGGAATGCGCCAGCGTGGGGTCACCATGCCGTGCGGACTCCGCGCCCCGCCAGTGTGTCGTATGAAACGAGACGGACCGACTTACTTCTCGTCGTCGGCCTTGGCCTTGCGAATGACCTCGGGCTCGGCCGCGCCATCAGCCGGCGCTTCGGCCTGCACCTTCGGCGGCGCCACCACGCACACCGTCGAACCGGCATCGTCCATGACCTTGATGCCAGCCGGCAGCGTGAGGTCGGACACATGCAGCGACTTGCCAAGCTTCACGCCCGACACGTCCACGTCGATGTGGTTGGGGATGTTGCCCGGATCGACCTGGATGGTGAGCTCGTGCATGATCTGGTCGAGGATACCACCCTCGAGACGCACACCTTCCGGCGTGCCCACGTACACGATCGGGCACTTCACCGTCACCGTCTCACCAGCCACCAGCTCCTGGAAGTCCATGTGCAGGATGGTGCGCTTGAACGGGTGGCGCTGGATTTCACGGATCAGCGTGCGGGCCGTCTTGCCGTCGATGGCCAGCTCGATGACCGTGCTCTTGATCGAGATGCTCTTCACGAGCTTCTCGGTCTCACGCGAGTTGAGCACCAGCGACTGCGGCTCACGATTGTGGCCGTAAATGACGGCGGGAATATTGCCCGCCTGGCGGATCTTGCGGGCGGCACCCTTGCCGGTCTCGGCGCGGGAATTGGCGGTCAGCGTGGCGTTAGCCATGGATACCTCGGTCTTGATTGTGGTTCGGGAGTAACCGGATTGGTCGTCCCGGCCGATCCTGCAACTACAAATACAACAACACCTGCAACTTCCAAGGAACCTACGACTCGGAACTCTAACTCAAAACTCGAAACTGATCAGTTTTGGGTTTTGAGTTCAGGTATTGAGTCCTGGGTTCTTTGCAGAACTCGTCAGTCGAACAACACACTCACCGACTGATCCGCGTGCGTGTAGCGGATGGCCTTGGCCAGCAGATCACCCACCGACAACACCTGCAGCGTGTCGAAACGCCGCTCGGGCGGCAGGTTGATCGTGTCCGTCACCACCACTTCCTTGATGGGCGCGTTCGACAGCCGCTCAACCGCTGGCCCGCTGAACAGGGCATGCGTGGCGCACACGTAGATGTCGTTCGCACCCAGATTCTTGAGCGCGCGCGCTGCCTCCGACACCGTGCCCGCCGTGTCGATCATGTCGTCGGGAATGAGACAATCACGACCTTCCACTTCACCGACCACGTTCATCACCTCGGCCACGTTGGCCTTGGGACGACGCTTGTCGATGATGGCAAACGTGGCGTCGAGTCGCTTGGCAAAACCGCGGGCCATCTTGGCTGAGCCCACGTCGGGCGCGACTACCACGAGGTCCTTGAGCTCCTTCCGACGGAAGTAGTTCGTGAACACCGGCGCCGCATACAGATGGTCGACCGGGACGTCGAAGAAGCCCTGCAACTGGTGCGCATGAAAATCGAGACCCAGGACGCGATCAGCGCCCGCGGTCTCGATGAGATTGGCCATCAGCTTGGCTCCGATGGCCACGCGCGGCTGATCCTTGCGGTCCTGACGTGCGTAGCCCGTGTAGGGCAGCACGGCCGTGACACGGGCTGCCGACGCGCGACGCGCCGCGTCGATCAGCAGCAGCAGCTCCAGCATGTTCTCGCCGGGCGGGTTGGTGGGCTGCACCACGAACACATCCGCGCCGCGGATGTTCTCGTCGATGCGCACGAACACCTCGCCGTCGGCGAATCGCGTGCAGGTCACCTTGCAGAGCTCGGCCCCCAGCGAGCGAGCCACCTCTTCCGCCAGTGGCCGGTTGGCCGTGCCGGAAAGGATCTTGAAGCCGCGGGCAGACGTCGGAATCGGGTTGTCCGAGACGCTCATGTCGGTGACGTGCGCGAGTGAAAGTGGAAAGCCGAGCCAAAACACGACAGCCTCTCAAGATAGCCCGACCGGGAGGGCAGAGGAACCCGCCGGACTCGGCCTTTCGCCCGCCTTGCTGCACCGGAGGGCGGGCGAAGAAAGCCCAAAGCGCGAGGTCCGGAGCACAAACGTGACACCTTCGCCGTCGTGTCGGGGGCGAGTCGTCACCGGTTGGTGACAGAGCACGGGCAGCCTTCCGCGTCCTTCCCGATCCCCGGGAGGCACGGACCCGTTCCCTACCTCTGCATGCGCTCGACTATGCGCCCCCTCTCCTCACTCCTGCGCCGCATTGGCCGGAGTCTGGCCGTCGGACTGCTTCCTGTTCTCGCCCCGCTGGCGCCGCTGTCGGCCCAGGCCACCGAGGGCTTCGTGGCCGGATCCGTGCGCAGCGTGGCCGGCGCGCCTGTGGCCGGCGCGCAGGTCGTGGCCCGCAACGAAGCCACCGGCACCCAGCAGACCCGGCAGACCGACGCCCGCGGTCGCTACGTCTTTGCCCAGCTGCCCATTGGTGGCCCCTACAGCATCACGGTCAGGCAGCTGGGCTTCCGCCCGGTGCGCCGCACCGGCCTGATGCTCAACCTCGGCGACCGCGTGGATCTCGACATCACGCTGGAAACGGCCACACAGGAACTGGGTGCCGTCGAAGTGCGCGCCGATCTCGAGAGCAAGCGCGCCGAGCGTGTGGGCGCCAGCACCATCGTGACGGAAAAGGAAATCCGTCAGTTGCCCATTCAGGATCGCTCCTTCGCCGACCTGTCCATCATCGCACCGACCACCAGTCGCGCGGGCACCGGCGGCATCATTACGTCGAGTTCCTCCATTGCCGGTGGCCGTGTGACGGGCACCGACATTCGTGTGGACGGTGTGCAGGCCAAGAACACGCTCTGGGGCGCGGGCTTTGGTCGCGGCCCGTACTCGCTGTCCGTCGAAGCCGTGCGCGAGTTTGAAGTCGTAACGAACGTGTACGATGTGACGCAGGGCCGTCAGGGCGCAGGTGCAGTGAATGTGGCCACGCGCGCCGGCACCAACACCACGGCGGGCAGCCTGTTTGCGTACAATCGCAACGAGGCCTTCACCACCAATACCAACTTCCTCGGCCAGCCCATCACCACCTTCGACAACTGGCAGTTCGGTGGCGCGCTGGGCGGCGCGCTGCGGAAGGACAAGCTGCACTACTTCGTGGCCTACGATCGTCAGCAGGTGGCCGAGCCCTTCAGCACCCTGCAGGTGGAGAACGCGGCTGACTGGGCCCGCACGCAGGTGGCGCCTGATTCGGTGGCGCGCTTCCTCGACATTCTTACGCGCCAGTATGGTCTGCCTGCGGGACGTCAGGTGGGTACCTTCGATCGCGGCAACACGCTCAACACCGTGTTCGGCCGTCTCGATTGGCAGATGAACGAGTCGCATCGCGCCACGCTGCGCACCACCTACTCCGACTTCTTCTACGACAACTCCATTCCCGACCGCGAGCTGTCCGTGCTGGAAAGCCGTGGCAATCAGAAGTCGCGCGAAGTGCAGGTCATGGCGTCGGTCAAGTCCAATCTGGCGTCGCGCACCACGAACGACTTCCGCCTCGCCTACACCAATCGCATTCTCGAAAATCAGGCCAACGTGCGCCTGCCGCGCGCATGGGTGAACGTCAGCTCTGCGCTGCCCACCGGTGGCACGGGCACCAATCAGGTGCTGCAGTTCGGCGGTCAGCGTACCAGCCCGGAGCTGCAGACCGAGGTGTCGTACCAGCTCGTGAACGTGCTGCGACTCGACCGCGATCGCAGTGCCTTCACCCTGGGCACCGATCACTCGCTCAATGATCTCTCCATGTTCGTGTCCATCGAAACCGATGGGCTCTTTCAGTTCTCCAATCTCGCCGCCCTCGAGGCGCGTCGGCCGTCGAGCTTTGCCCGTCTCGTGCCGCTCAAGGACCTCGAGCCGCGCATGAACCAGTGGGTGTACGACGGTGGCGCGTTTGCGCAGGCCGAGTTCCGGCCGCGCAGCAATCTCACGCTGTCGGCTGGCCTGCGTGCCGACGTGTCGGCCTTCCTCAGCGCCGCCAATCCCAACGCGGCGGTGGAGCAGGCCTTTGGTCGCCGCACCGACGTCAAGCCCACGGACTTTGCCTTGCAGCCGCGTGCTCAGGCCACCTGGACGCCGGGCACCAGCGGTCGTCATCTGCTTCGTGCCGGGTCGGGCTACTTCACGGCCCAGCCGCACTACATGGTGCAGATCAACCATCTGCTCAATGATGGCTCGCAGCTCGCCGACGTGCTGCTCACCGGGGCGGCCGTGCCGACGCCCGACTTCGTGTCGTATCGCGAAAGCTTTGCCAACGTGCCGGGTGTGCCGGCCGGCGCTACGCAACGTCCGCAGTACATCAACATGTTCGGCGCCGACTTCAAGGTGCCGCGCACCTGGAAGAGCGACCTGGCCTACCAGCTGCGCCTGCGTGATGGTGGGCTGACGCTTGGTGCCTCGGCGCAGTATGCGCACACCTACGAGTTGTATCGTTACGTCGATCTCAACCTGCGCGACCAGCCCGATTTCCGTCTGGCCAACGAGGACAACCGCGCCGTGTTCGTGCCGGCTGCCAGCATCACGGCCGCCGGCGGCCGCAACCCCGTGCTGGCGCGTCCCTTCTCGCGGTTCCAGCGCGTGCTCGAGCTGCGCAGCGACGCCGCGCAACATCAGAAGGCACTCGTGTTCGACGCCGCCCTGCGTCTGCCGCGTGGCGGTTCGCTGACGGGCTCGTTCACCTTCAACGAGACGCGCGACAACAGCTCATTCAACTGCTGCATCGCCATTACCTCGGTGTTTACACCGGTGCCCAGCGATCCACGCATTGCCAGCTGGGGTGCGAGCAACACGGACTTCCGTCACAAGCTGGTGCTGTATGGGGCCACGCCCGAAGTGGCCGGCTTCCAGTTCAGCGCGCGTGTGATTGGCCAGTCGGGCTCCCCGTGGTCGGCCACGGTGGCGCAAGACATCAATGGCGACGATGTCGGTGCCGGCAGCTCCTTTGCCAACCAGAACGACCTCGCCTTCGTCTTCGACCCCAATACCAGCGGGCTGCGGCAGGGCTTTGCGGACTCACTGCGCCTCGTCTACAACAGCCCCGCCAATACGGCCGGCAGCTATCTGCGCAGCCAGGTGGGCCGCATTGCCGATCGCAACGCCGTGCGCAACCCGTTCGTGACCCAGGTGGACGTGCGCCTGTCGCAGCGTTTGCCCAGCGTGCGCGGCCAGAAGGCCCAACTCACGCTCGACGTGTTCAACGCCGCGTCGCTACTCAACCACAATTGGGGTGGCGTGCGTGTCGTGCCGGGTGCCAACCAGGCCCTGCTCAACGTGATTGGCTTCGATCAGGTGGCGCGTGAGTACCGTTACCGCGTGAACCCGAACTTCGGGCGCACCGTCAAGAGCGGCAACCGCTACCAGATGCAGCTCGGCATTCGCTACGAGTTCTGATCGCCATCAACTGACACCGGGTGCACTCGCCCCGGGTGTTCGTGGTCCATTGGCCACGGGCGCCCGGGGCGAAGGCGTATGCCACCTTGCCGCCCGGCCGAGGCCCCTTGGCCGCGCCGCCCCGACCTCGTAGTTTGACAGGGCGCGGACCCTGCTGGCCCATCGTATAACGGCTATTACCCCGGCCTTTGGAGCCGGAGATCTTGGTTCGATTCCAAGTGGGCCTACTCCGTCGCCTCACCGATTTGCGTCACCGCTTCGCGTCACCGCCCGGCTTCCCCGCGGCCTGTATGACCTCCAGCAGCTCCATCTGCCGACGCTGCAAGGTCACGAGCTCGGCAATCTGCATGGCACGCATTTCGTCCAGCTTGCGGTGAATCTCCAGCACCTGCTCCTCGGCGATCAGGTTGACCTGGTAGTCGTGCTGCGCCTCCAGTCGGTCGCGCGCGGCCTGCCGGTTTTGACTCATCATGATGATGGGTGCCTGCAACGCCGCGAGGCAGGACAACACCAGATTCAGCAGAATGAACGGATAGGGATCGTACGGCGCGCGGGCCATGGAGTTGGCGATGAGCCAGAGCACAATGATCAGCGCGAACAGGCCGATGAATCGCCAACTGCCACCGAACGACGCGACACGGTCGGCAACGCGCTCGCCGAGTGTGGGCTCGCCTGACAGGCTGGGTGGTGGCGTGTGCTGCTTGAGCGACGGAAACGTCCAAGACGAGCGGGTCATCGCGACTCCGGGGTGAGAGGGATTGGCCAGAGCCAGGCCGCGCCGCGCACGCCGCTGGCATCACCATGCACATGACGTCGCACCGCCGTGGTCACGACATCGGAAAACACCCAGGCGCCGAGCCGCGCGCCAATATCCTCAGCCAGACGCGGGCTGTTGGATACACCGCCACCCAGCACGATCACATCGGGGTCGAGCACGTTCACGATGGTGGCGAGGCTGCGCGCCGCACGATCCACCACCAACTCGCGTGTCGCCGCGGCGGCGGCGTCGCCATCGAGGGCGGCCTGCATGATGTCGGCCGCATGGCGCTGCTGACCCGTGCGCCGTGCGTGATCGGCGGCAATGCCGGGCCCGGATATCCAGGTCTCGATGCAGCCGCGCTGACCACAATAGCACGCAGGCCCCTCGAACTCCTCAGCGCGCGGCCAAGGCAGGGGATTGTGTCCCCACTCGCCGGCAATGCGATTGCGGCCCACCAGACAGTGGCGATCGATGACCACACCACCGCCCACTCCCGTGCCAAGAATGACACCAAACACCACGCGTCCGTCGGCACCCGCGCCATCGCTGGCCTCCGACAACGCAAAACAGTTGGCGTCGTTCTCCACGCGCACCGGACGTGACAGGCGCGATTCGAGATCGGACTGCAGCGCTTCCCCGATGAGCCACGTGGAGTTCGCGTTCTTCACGCGACCGGTCTCAGGCACGATGGTGCCCGGTATGCCGAGGCCCACGGACGCGTCGCGCCCGTGATTCCCCGCTCGGTCTTCGAGCGTGTGCACCAGATCGGCGAGCGCGTCGAGCGTTGCGCCATAGTGCCGCGGCGTGGGCACGCGCTCGCGTGCGAGTACCTGGCCCGAGGGGTCGAGCGCGACCCCTTCGATCTTGGTGCCGCCGAGGTCAATGCCGATGCGTACGGAAGTGTGCATGCCGCGACTATGGGCAGGCGGCAGACTGGCGGCAAGAGGGGAATCACGGACGTCACGGCCCGCGCTGCCACACCGCCGACATGGCGGTAGATTGCGGCGTGAGAGCCCGGCCACCTGTCGGGCAAACGAGTCCGGACATCTGCCTACCGCAATGCCTGCCCAATCCGTTCGCGATCTGTTTCCCGTCCTCAAGCCGCGCCGCCTGAACCGCGCGCTGGCGTCGCTGGTCCAGACGACTGTCGTCCTTGCGACCCTTGCAGCCTGCAGTGGCGGCGACAGCCCCACCGGTCCCGGTGAACCTCCCACGCCGCCCCCGCCTCCGCCACCACCGGTCACCTTCACCGTGCCGGCCATTGAGCGCGAGTTCCGCGGCATGTGGATTGCCACGGTGGCCAACATCGACTGGCCCACACGTGCCGATCTCACCGCCGCGCAGCAGCAAACGGAAATGAACGTGCTGCTCGACGCCGCTGTGGCCGCCGGCCTCAACGCCGTCGTGGTGCAGGTGCGTCCGGCGGGCGACGTCATCTATCCCTCCACGCTCGAACCCTACGCGCGTTCGCTCACGGGTGTGCAGGGGCAGGGGCCGGGGTACGACCCACTCGGCTACATCGTGCAGCAGGCCCGGCAACGCGGCCTCGAAGTGCACGCCTGGTTCAATCCGTTCCGCGCCGGTAATCTGCGCGACACGCTCACCATGTCGCCCCAGCACTTCTCCGTGCGACGCCCCGATCTGGTGCGCAAGTGTGGGCAGCTCTGGTTCGACCCCGGCGAGAACGCCGTGCACGACCAGGCCATTGCCGTCATTCGGGAAGTCATCGCGAAGTACAACATCGATGCCGTGCACATCGATGACTTCTTCTATCCCTACCCCGAGACCTGCAGCAACTTCCCCGACAGCGCCACCTATCGCCGCTATCAGACAGGCGGTGGCACGCTGTCGCTGAACGACTGGCGCCGCGACAACGTGAATCGCTTTGTCGATCGCATGTATCGTGAGTCGCACGAACAGCGCAGCACGGTGCGGGTGGGCATCAGTCCGTTCGGCATCTGGCGTCCGGGCAATCCGCCGGGCATCACGGGGCTCGACGCGTACACCAGCATCTTCGCCGACTCGCGGCTCTGGCTGCAGCGCGGTTGGGTGGACTATTTCGCGCCGCAGCTCTACTGGAGCATCGCCAGCACCGGGCAGAGCTTCCCCGCGCTGTTGGCCTGGTGGGGACAGCAGAACACGCAGCGCCGGCATTTGTGGCCGGGGCTCGCGTCGTACCGCATTGGTGCCGACCCCGGGCCGTTCTCACCCACCGAAATCCCCAACCAGATCCAACTCATTCGCAGCGGAGCCACAACGCCAGGGGCTGCCACCGGCAGCATCCTCTACAACGGCTCCAGCGTACGCAACAATCGCGGCGGCTTTGCCACGGCACTGGCCGGTGGTCTCTATGCCAACGGCGCCATTCCGCCGGCATCCCCCTGGCTGGGCAACACGCCGCCGTCGGCGCCGGGCATGTCCGTCAATCCCGGCATGCTGGCCACGCAGGTCATCATCAACCCCGCAGGCAGTGATGCATGGTGGTGGCTGGTGCGCTGGCGTCGCGCGGGCACCTGGCGTCAGCGCCTCGTGCCGGGCACGCAGTTGCAGGTCAACATCGACGCCATCGGGCTCGAAGGCATCGTCGTGAACGCCATCGACAAGACGGGCAATGCGTCAGCAGACGTGGTGTGGCGACCGTCCTGAGTGATGCGTGACGGGCTCGCGGAGTGGCTCCCGGGGAACGCCCGGAGTCACTCCGCGGCCATCAAGCCACTCTTCGAACTCTCCCGCATGGTGGCATACACCACCAGCGAGAGGGCAATGCATCCGGTCACGTACCAGTAGAACCACTCCTCGTGGCCAATGCTCTTGCACCAGAGCGCGACATATTCGGCCGTGCCGCCAAACAGGGACACGGTCACGGCGTAGGGAAAGCCCACCCCCAGGGCGCGCACACCCGTGGGAAACAGCTCGGCCTTCACCACCGCGTTGATGGCGGTGTATCCGCTCACGGCCACCAGCGCGAGCATCAGCAACCCCACGGCCGAGGGCACCGTGCGCACCTGCTCGAGCGCCCGAAAGAGCGGCACGGTGCCCAGCGTGCCCACAATGCCAAAGGCCATGAGCACCGGCCGACGTCCAATCACATCGGACAGGGCACCCACCAGCGGCTGCAGCAGCATGTAGCCACCGAGCGTCACGGCATTGATGAGCGTGGCCTGTTGCGCCGAAAAGCCGGCGGTGTTCACCAGATACTTCTGCGCGTAAGTGGTGAAGGTGTAGAAGGCCACGGTGCCGCCAGCCGTGAGGCCCACCACCGTGAACACGGCACGCGGGTGTGCCGCCAAGGCACGCAACGACGCCAGAGGCGGTGCGTCAGCGGCACGTGCGGCGCGGGCTGTTTGCACCGCCGCGAACTCCGCCGATTCCTCGAGCGAGCGCCGAAGCCAGATGGCCACCACGGCGCAGAGTGCGCCAATCACGAAGGGTATGCGCCAGCCCCAGGCACGCAGCGCCTCCTCGTCGAGCACACGTTGCAGCACCAACAGCACGCCCAACGCCAACAGCTGCCCCATGATGAGCGTGACGTACTGGAAGCTCGACCAGAATCCGCGATGACGCTGCCCGGCCATTTCGCTCAGGTAGGTGGCCGATGCGCCGTATTCACCGCCGACACTCAGGCCCTGCAGCAGACGCGCCAGGACCAGCAGCGAAGGTGCCGCGAGCCCGATGCTGGCATAGGTCGGCGTCACCGCAATGAGCAGCGAGCCGCCGCACATGAGCAGCACGGACGCTGTGAGCGCCGCACGTCGGCCGTGACGGTCGGCATAGCGTCCCATGAGCCAGCCACCCAGCGGTCGCATGAAGAAGCCCACCGCAAACACCGCTGCGGCATTGAGCAACTGGATGGTCTGATTGGCCGGTGGGAAGAACGCGCGCGCGAAGTAGAGCGAGAACGCCGAGTAGGCGTACCAGTCGTACCACTCCACCAGATTGCCAACCGAGCCGCCAAAGATCGCGCGCAGGCGGCGACTGGTGCCGCTCATACGTCACGCCTCATGCGCCGCGCCTCATGTGTTGCCCCGATCGATGGCGCGGGCCAGCAGGTCGAGCACGTCCGCAGCGGTTTGCACGCCGGGGACTTCGTCCATGTCAATCACATAGCCGTAGCGCGACGCGATGGCCTCATAGAGTGGCTGGCGATGCGCCAGCAACTGCTCGAAGCCCCACACGGCAAAATCATCGGGGTCCACCTCGTCCGGGGCCACTTTGCGCGTGTCGAGATAGGTCTGCCACGTCGCCGCCAGGAACGCGGGCTGGTAGTACATGGGCTTGGGATGCGCGCGGAATCGCTCCACCAGCATGCGCGTGTGCGCCGCGGTGCCGCGGATGTACACCAGCATGGTGTGCTCGGCGAGGCAGCGCAGCACCGGGTCCTGCGGGTCGTTCACGTCCACCACTTCGCAGAGACTGCCGCCCGAGTCGCACACAAAATGGGCGTAGCCATAAATGGACGTGGCCCGCTCGATGAACTCGGGCACGTCGAGCAGGGCACGGATTTCTGCCGAACGGTGCTGGGCCTGCCGGCGCACGTACTCGGCGTAGGCAATGCCGCCCAGATCCTCGCGCCCCGGTTTGCCCAGATAGGTGGACAGGGGGCTCAGATTCTCGAACGACAGGTTGGAGCGGATGTAGATGGAGTCCGAGCGCAGCAGCTGCCGAAGGAAGGGCACCTTCATGGCTTCGCGCTTGAAGTTGTCCACGATGTGCTCGTCCATGTACCGCGTCCCGATGCGGTAATCCACCGAGTACTGGAACCAGTCGTGGCGCTGCAGCAGGCCGGCCAGCGTGGTTTTTCCCACACCCGACATGCCAAAGAAGGTCACGGCATGAGCCGGCTGTTCGCGCAGGGCGCGCCCCGTAGAGAATCGCATCCTGCTAAATTCCGGCCCGTTGCACCGGACCTCAAGCCCCTCTCCCGATGTCGTTCGCCAAGCACGGCCTGCAGGTATTTGATATCCCCATCAGCATTCTCCCCACGGACATCGACGACAACGAACATGTCAACAACGTGGTGTATCTGCGATGGATCTTCGACGTGGCGCTGGCGCACTGGAACGTGAGTGCGCCCGACGACATGAAGGCCACCTACGGGTGGGTGGCCACGCGCCACGAAATCGACTATCGCCGCGAGGCGGTGCTGGGAGACGAGATCATTGCGCGCACCTGGATTGGCGCGGTGGACTCCCGGCGATTCGAGCGGCACACGGAGATTGTCCGTGGTCAGGACGATCACGTGCTGGCCCGGGCGCGTTCACTCTGGACGCTCATTGCCCGGGACACGGGCCGCATCACACGCATTCCCCCGCACATGGTGGAGCTATTTTCGGCTTACATGCACCCGGTCTAGTCGACCAGGGGGCCGCTACCAGTCAGCCGACACGCGCAGTACCACCGCCCGGCCGGCGGCGTCGGCAAACTCCTTGTAGCGTGACATGAAGTCGCGGTAGCGGGCGTCGAACAGGTTGCGCACGCTGAGATCAACATGCACGAGGCCGCGGGGGGTGAGGCGGCTGGTGCCGGCACTGATATGCAGGGCGTGCCACGACGGCGGGGCAAAGTCATCGCGGAAGGTGCGGGTCTGCTTGGCGTGCCACTCACTGGTGAGTGAGGCGTTGGGCCCCAGCGCGGCGCGACCCCAGCGCAGCGTCTGCTGTACCCGCAGCGGTGGCACGAAGGGCAGGGCCGTACCATCCACGCGGTTGCTGGCGTGTGTGAAGTCACTGCTGCCCTGCCAGCTCCAACCGGCGGGCAGTTGCCACTGCAGGGCCAGTTCGCTGCCCATCAGGCGGGCGTTGCCCTGCCGCACTTCCAGTGAGTCGAGTGCACGGCCGGGCTGCCCGATGGGCGCGAGATAGATGTAGTCGGCAATGCGATTGTGGTACACGTTCCACTCGCCCTGCACCCGCGAGGTGTTGAGCCGGAGCCCCACATCGGCGTTGATGCTGGACTCCACGCGCAGATCGCGGCGGCCAATCTCGAACGCCCGTGTGCCCTCGTGGAATCCGTTCGCAAAGAGATCGGACGCACTGGGTGCACGGAATCCACGCGCCACATTGAAGGCCAGGGCCAGCGGCCGATCATGGCGATACACGGCGCCCAGCGTGCCGGTGAAGGCGTTGAACTGTCGCGCCGTGGCGTCGAGCGCGAGCACCGCGTTGCCCGGTGTCGTGAGACGACGCCAGTCGTAGCGCGCTCCCGTGGACAGCGACCAGGAACCGCGCACGGTCTGCTCCATCACGTACAGCCCGACGGTACGTGTGGTGTTGTCGGGGATGAGCGTTTCCTGCCCGAAGGTGGTGAAGCGTGTCTCCTGCGCCGCCACGCCAATGGTACCACGCAAACCCTGCCATGGCGCGTGGTGCCAGTGCAGAAATGCATTGCGGTTGTCCGAGTTGAGCCCCAGGGTCACGTCGCGCGTGTCACGCGAATCGAACTCGGAGCGGCGGTTGGCCTCGAGTCCGAGCTGCAGTTGCAGGCGCTGCGCGCCGCGGCTCCAGTCGGCGTCGAGCGTATGGCGCATGGTGCGAATGCGCTGGCGGCCCGTGTAATTCGGTGACGTGACCGGATCATCGGCAATTTCAATGGTCTCGTCGCGCCACGAGCTGACCAGCGAGGCGCTCCGCGCACCGCGTATGGTGTTGGCCCGCGCGCCAACGGCCACCTCACCGTAGCCAGTGCGATTGCCCGAATTGGCCACCTCACCGCCCGGCGTGCGCAGATCCCCGGCCGTACGCCCAGTGGCGGTGGCGCGCCAACCGAACATGCCGCGTGCGCCTTCGGTGGCGAGCGTTGTGGACGGCGCGCGGTTGGCGCCGTGATAGGCCATGCTGACACGGCCGCGCCAGAGCGTCACGTCGGGTTCGGCCACCGGCAACGGGCGCCGCACGACATTCACCACGCCGCCCAGTGCATCGGAACCATACAGTACAGACGCCGGTCCCTTGACCACTTCAATGCGCTCGGCGTCTGCGCTTTCGACATTGGGCGAATGGTCGTGTCCCCACTGCTGCGTCTCCGTGCGCTGTCCGTTGGCCAGCGTGACCACGCGATTGTTGGTGAGGCCGCGAATGACCGGCTTGCCGATGCCGGTGGTCATGGAGAGCGAGCGCACACCGGCCATGCCTTCGAGCGTTTCGCCGAGTGACGCGCCCTGGCTGCGTCGCAGCGAGGCGCCGCTGAGTTGCGCGGTAGGCTGGGCGATGCGCCGGATGTCAGTGGCAACAGCTGTCGCGGTGACCTGCATGGTGGGCAGGGCCTTGGCGAAGACGAGGCGGATGGAATCGGCGCGCAGGGAGTCGGCGCGGGTGCTGTCGGGTTGGGCGTGAGCGGTGGCCGGGAGCAGGAAGAGCAGGGCCAGGGGGAGATGAAGGGGGCGCATATACCAATATTAGGTGAGCCTAAAAAGAAAGACAAGTAACTACATAAACGCCGTCCACCGCTCTGGGCCGTGCGCGGTGGGCTGTGAGTGGGAGTGGTTCAGGCCGCGGCATCGCGCCGTTCACCAGTTGCGGATAGCGCGAACTCGCCCATGCACCACTTACACCCATTGCTCACAGCCCAGAGCACAAAGCAGTGGATGGCGAAACCGCAGTTCACCCAACCCGCACTTCACACCCCCGTTGACTTTCCCCCGTCCCTTCGCCATTCTCCCCGACCCGCCAAACGCGCCGCGGTTGTGACGTTGCTCAGCGACGTTCGAATCGTGTGAGATGCGCCGGCAGGGGACCCGCAATGCGGGTCGTCGTTCAGGTGAGGCATCCCATCGTGGAATTCCCTGAATGCGCGCGGAGGGCACGCGCCGGCACGGTTCAATCCGCTGCCGTTTCGATCACGAAAAAGATCGAAAAAAGCGAGCTCGACCGCTTGACTGCGAAAGCAGAAAAGGTTATTAGTTAGATCTGCCGCCGAAACGGTGGCCAACACAAAGAGATGTAACTTGCGTAGCTGCTTGCAGTTACGCGCAGGACGGAGCCCTCGGGCTCACCGCTGTT
>NZ_DLHL01000028.1 GCF_002483225.1 Gemmatimonas sp. UBA7669
CCAGCTTTTTCAGCATCCTGTTAGGCGACCCGCACTCTGATTCGATTTCATGACCACCAGCTCATCCTCTCGTCTGTCGCTGCTGCCCGCCGCCCTGGTTGCCGTGGGTCTGGCCGTCGGCGGCGCACTCATTGGCAATGGTTTCTCGCGCTTTCGCACGGCGGATCGCGTGGTCACGGTCAAGGGCGTCGCCGAACGCGAAGCCAAGGCTGATCTGGCCATCTGGCCGCTGCGTCTCGTGGTCACCGATGACGACCTGGGCCGCGCGAACGCGGCGCTCGAGCGCAACGTGCTGCAGGTGCGCGAATTCCTGCGCGCGCAGGGCTTCGACTCCACCGGCACTGAGATCACGGTGCAGGACTTCCGTGTGGAAGACGCGCGCACGATGGGCGGATACAACAACACGGCGCGCTACATCATCCGTCAGACCCTGGTCGTACGCTCGACTGATGTCGACCGCGTACAGGGCGCCAGTCAGCGCGTGCCGGAACTGGTGCGCAATGGCGTGGTGCTCTCGAGCGGTCAGGAGTACGGCGGCGGCGGCCCCACGTTTGTGTTCACCAAACTCAATGATCTCAAGCCGACCATGATCGCCGAGGCCACCGCGCGGGCACGTGAGGGAGCCGAGCAGTTTGCCAAGGACGCGGCCAGTTCGCTCAGCGGGATTCGTTCCGCCTCGCAGGGCGTTTTCGAGATTTTGCCACGTGATCAGGCCATGGGCATCACCGAGGAAAGTCAGATCATCAAAAAGGTGCGGGTCGTGACCACCGTGGTGTACGGTCTCGCACGCTGAGCACGAGGCCGTGTCGGCAAAGTCGGTAACGTCGCTGGCGCGCTATCTCGCCCGACTCGGATACGGCACGCGCAAGGAGGCTGAGGCCATGCTCGGTGCGCGACGGGTCACGCATGCGGACGGGCGCGTGCTGCGTGAGGGCGCGACCTTTGCGCACGACGACGTGCTCGTGGACGGTACTCCACTTGATCCGCCACCCGGCAGTGTGGTGCTGCTGCACAAGCCCGTGGGGTATGTGTGCTCCACGCAGGACAGACCGCCGCTGGTGTATGAGCTGCTGCCATCGCGCTTTGTGCGGCGCGATCCCGTCATGGCCACGGTGGGGCGTCTTGACGCGGACACCAGCGGCCTGCTGCTGCTCACTGACGACGGCGCACTCAATCACCAATTCACGTCACCGCGCACGCATTTGCCCAAGGTGTATGTCGCGCAGCTCGATGTGCTTCCCGCACTCGAGCAGCTCAAATTGCTGGAAGACGGCGGGTTGATGTTGCGCGGCGAGACCACACCACTCGCGCCGGCTGTGGTGGAGCCCTGCGGTGAACGCGGTGTTCGCATCACGCTTACCGAAGGGCGGTACCATCAGGTGCGTCGCATGTTTGCCGCGGTGGGTGCTCATGTCGAGACCCTGCACCGCGAAGCCTTCGGGCCGTTGCCACTCGGTGACCTGCCGGCCGGCGAGTGGCGCGTGCTCAGCGAGAGCGAAGTAGTGAATCTGCGCGAGTCGGCGCGGCGTCTTCCCGCAGCAGTCGAGCGATAGCCGGGCGCAGTGTGAGTGGTGCCACGGGCCCCAGCACGGTGTGCCGCAACACCCCACGCTTGTCGAGCAGGAAACTCGTGGGATAGCCGCGCACGCCGCCAAACGCGCGCAGCACCTCGTCGCCAATGATGGCGTTGGGATACGTAATGCCACGCTCGCGCAGAAACGCGTCGACGGATGCTGCGGGCCCGCGATCCACACTGAGCCCCAGCAGCACAAAGGGTTCATCGGCATGCGACGACGCGAGCTGCTGCAGGGCCGGCATTTCCGCGCGACAGGGCGGACACCAGGTGGCCCAGATGTTCACCAGCACCACGCGCCCACGCAGACTGTCGGCCGTGAGCACGCGGCCGTCGCGGGTCTGCACCGTGAATTGAGGCTGCCTGGCGTCACGCGCGCTGCGCCCAATGACGGCCTCCACGTGCGGCCAGCAGCGCGGCGCCGCCCAGATCAGCAGCGCCAGCCAGAACAGATTGCCGAGCCAACGCCCGAACCGGGCGCGATCGAACGGCACGCGCATCACCTGGCCGACTCGGTGCGCCGTGCGGCCAGCACCTTGAAACGTCGCCCGTCGTGCACGGTGCGCACATTGCCGAATCGTTCGGCCACGAGCCGCTCATAGGGCAACGTGCGATTGGCCACCAGCAATAAACGGCCACCAGGCAGCAAGAGCGCATGTGCCTCGTCGATGAACGCCTGCGGTACCTGCAGGTTGGTGGCCTTGCCCACGTGAAATGGCGGATTGGTGACCACCACATGCACAGGCTGCGTGGCCGCGGCGGCTACATCACTGGCCCGCACATCCACCGGACCCTCTGGCGTCAGCACCCCCGCGGATTCCGCCGTCCAGCGCGCGCAGCGCAGCGCTTCACTGTCGGCGTCCAGCATCAGCACCGGCGCGCCGGCATTGCGACGCGCGGCCAACACACCCAGTGCACCCGATCCACAGCCGAGGTCAATGACGCGTTCGCCCGGCTGCACATCCAGGCACTGCGCAAGCAGCGTGGTAGCCTCGTCGGCGTGCTCCCAGGAAAAAACACCGGGCCGCGACCACACGGTAAGCGCCGCTCCCGTCGTTGGATCAACGGGCCCATCAAGGCGCTGACGATGCTGGGGGTCCTGCCACGGCGACGTTTCCCACGCCGCCGTGGGCGTGGCAGACAGTTTTGTGGCCACCAGCAAACGATGCCCTGCGTGCTGCGCTTCCACCTGCACGTTGCCAAAGCAGGCCGTCAGGAGGCGCGCCGCGGGCTTCGCGCCCTCGTCGTTGGCACCGGCCAGCAAGCAGCGCCCACCAACGGCCAGCGTGTGAAAGGCCTCCCCGATCATGAGCGCTGCACTGACACGATCGGTGGGCAGGCGTATGAGGGCGAGTTGCACGCTGCCAGGTGTCGGGACCGCAGACGGATCATTGGCGACATCGAGTGCCGCGACCGCGAAGCTGGCCGCGTGCCGGACGATATGGGACTCGGTGTTGGCGCCCAAGGAACGTCGGGTGGCCTCGACATTGGCAAGGTGTCGATCAATGGCACGCACCTGCCAACCCTGCGCCGCGGCGGTGGCTGGCACCAACCCATTGCCACATTGCCACACGGCGGCCACGGCTTGCGGCGCCGATGGCTCCCCCTCGGCCGTTGCCTCGGGAATGGCCTCGGCAAGCATGAAGGCTGCCTCGTCACGCTCCCCATGCGCCATCACACCGGGCTTGCTGGCGATGCGCAGCCGGTGCGTCCCCACCGTGACCGGCGCTAGCAGCCACTCGCGATAGGTGGACATGGGCGGGACCGTGGTGTGAAATGGCGCCGGATACAAACGACAACGGCGACCCGGAAGGTCGCCGTTGTGTGAAGTGGGCCTGAGAGGAGTTGAACCTCTGACCTCACGCTTATCAGGCGTGCGCTCTAACCACCTGAGCTACAGGCCCGGCGGCTGGTGCCCCGTGGGACGCCAATCTGCCAGAGCCGCATAATGTAGCTCTGCAAATGGTGTCCGACAAGGGCACGCTGCCGACGAGATGCAATCGAACCGATCGATCAGGCCGCGGGATGCAAGACCGGCGTCACCGCGGCGGACCACGCCGACTCAGGCGTCGGGATCGTCTTCGTCGATGTCGTAGCCGAGGTCGTCGTCGAAGTCGTCGTCTTCGTCCTCGTCCTCATCATCGTCGTCGTCGTCGAAATCGTCGTCCTCGTCGTCGAGATCATCATCGAGATCGTCGTCTTCGTCGTCGTCGAAGTCGTCGTCGTCCTCGTCGAGATCGTCTTCGTCGAGATCGTCCTCGTCAAAATCTTCGTCGTCGAAATCCTCGTCGTCAGCCGCCAGCGCAAACACGGTGGCCGACACCTTCTCTTCGAGCGCGTCCAGCGACGACGACCCGAACAGCTCCAACATGGGACGATTCTCCTGCGAGTGTTTGAAAAGAGAGACTGCGGATATGTTCTGGAACGGGAGTATCGGCAGGGCGAGGCCGGGGCGCAAGGCGAAAAAAACGCACAGCGCCCCAAACCCCGCCCCAATACCCGTCAGGCCGAGGCGCGATCCCGCTCGCGCTTGACTTCGCGGCTCACGCGCTTGCGGTCACTGGCCGCGAGCATGCGCTTGCGCAAACGGATGCTGCCCGGGGTGACCTCGATCAGCTCGTCGTCCTCGATGTATTCGAGGGCGACTTCCAGCGTGATCTGCCGTGGCGGCTCGAGGACGATGGCCTCGTCGGCACCCTTCGAACGCATGTTCGTGAGTTTCTTTTCCTTGCAGGGATTCACGTCCATGTCACCCGGACGTGAATTTTCGCCGATCAGCATGCCCTCGTACACCGCATCACCCGGTGTGACGAACAGCGTGGAACGCTCCTGCAGCGAGAACAGCGCGAAGGCCACGATGGTACCGTTTTCCATGGACACCAGCACGCCGCGCGAGCGCCCCGACAGGGGACCGGCCCACGGCCCGTACTCGAGGAAGCGGTGGTGCATGATACCTGTGCCGCGCGTGTCCGTGAGGAACTCCGAGCGATAGCCGAACAGACCACGCGCCGGGACCTTGTACAGCAGACGCACGAGGCCCTGCCCCGGGTTCTTCATCTCGATCATCTCGGCCTTGCGGGGACCGAGCTTTTCGATGACCACGCCGAGATAATCCTCGGGCACGTCGATGGACAGTTCCTCGAAGGGCTCGAGCTTCTCGCCGTTCTCACCCAGCCGCGTGATCACACGCGGACGCGAGACCTGGAACTCGAAGCCCTCACGGCGCATGGTCTCCATGAGAATGGAGAGATGCAACTCACCACGACCCGACACACTCCAGGCGTCGGTGGTGTCGCTGTCTTCCACGCGCAGCGCCACATTGCGCTCGAGCTCCTTGTACAGGCGCTCACGCAGCTGACGCGAGGTGACGAACTTGCCTTCCTTGCCGGCAAAGGGCGAGTTGTTCACCACGAAGTCCACACTGATGGTGGGCTCTTCGACACTGATGCCTTCGAGCGCTTCGGGCGTGCCCGGATCGGTGAGCGTGGTGCCGATGTCCACGTTCTCGAACCCGGCGAGCTGCACGATCTCACCCGCCGAGGCTTCCTCGATCTCCACACGCTCCAGGCCTTCGTAGCCATACAGCTTGGTGGCGCGCCCACGCACCGGGGCCACGCTGTTGTCGGGCGTGACCAGTGTGAGGTTGTCGCCCACGCGCACCTTGCCGCGCTCAATGCGCCCGATCGCCAAGCGGCCCAGATAGGCCGAGTAGTCGATGGTGGACACGAGCATCTGGAACGGGCCTTCCGCATCCGTCGGCGGAGGCGGCACGGTCTTCACGATCGTCTCGAAGAGCGGCTCGAAGTCTACCGCTTCCACATCGAGATCGAGCGTGGAGATGCCGTTCTTGGCCGAGCAGTACACGACCGGCGAGTCGAGCTGCTCCTCGTTGGCCTCGAGCTCGATGAACAGCGACAGCACTTCATCGTGCACACGCAGCGGATCGG
This sequence comes from Gemmatimonas sp. UBA7669, assembly GCF_002483225.1. Lineage (NCBI taxonomy): Bacteria > Pseudomonadati > Gemmatimonadota > Gemmatimonadia > Gemmatimonadales > Gemmatimonadaceae > Gemmatimonas > Gemmatimonas sp. UBA7669. The sequence continues at coordinate 5,521 of NZ_DLHL01000028.1, forward strand.
CGCCGGGGCGGTCGATCTTGTTGATGACGATGATGGGCGTGCGACCGAGCTCGAGTGCCTTGCGCAGCACGAAGCGCGTCTGCGGCATCGGACCGTCGAACGCATCGACGACGAGCAGCACACCGTCCACCATGCGCAGGATGCGCTCCACCTCACCGCCAAAGTCGGCGTGTCCCGGCGTGTCCACGATGTTGATCTTCGTGTCCCTCCACCGGATGGAGGTGTTCTTGGCGAGAATGGTGATCCCCCGCTCCTTTTCGAGCGGATTGGAATCCATCACGCGTTCTTCTACGACCTGATTTTCGCGGAAGGCTCCAGCCTGGCGGAGCATCTTGTCGACGAGGGTGGTCTTCCCGTGGTCGACGTGCGCGATGATGGCGACGTTGCGAATTTCCATAGCCTTAAAAGCTAGCTAGCCCGGATATCGGTATTCAACGGGGGGCGTAACGTTTTCTTCGCGCCAGCGGTCCCGGCGCCAGTACGCCACCATGAGGCCAGTGGAAAGGCTTGCTGCGGCTCAGCTTGCACGACGGCCCGGGGCGTCGTACCGTCTCCGTACACCCCTTTCGGAGGCTCCGATGCACGACCAGACGGCACCCTCGTCTAGCGATCGTCGCGACGCGAAGAGCGGACAGTCCGCCAGCGCCGCCAAGGGTTACCCCATCGGCCGCGGCTATGGCCATGATCTCATGCGCGGCGGCGAGGTCTTCGGCGGCTACGGCTACGCGGACCGGCCGGAGTACAGTATGCGGCGCGGGGATCGCGAGGCGTCCGGTTGATTCTTCGGCTCAGGTGCGATCCGCTGGACCGTTGAACAGAAGGTGTGAGGATAAGAGGATCTGGGGATAAGAGGGGCGGGCCACGGGGGCATAGCAGTCGTCATGCCCCCGTGGCCCGCCTCTCCTAACCTCGGATCCTCCAATCCTCACACCTTCAGTTCAACGGTCTAGCCGCCCACGCGATCTCCGCCGCAGCGCCAGAGCATGCGCCAACTCCATCGCCTGCACCATACTCTCCGCCGACGCCACACCCTGCCCCGCAATGTCAAGCGCCGTCCCGTGATCGGGTGACGTGCGAATGAACGGCAGCCCCAGCGTGACATTCACCGCGCTGCCGAAGCTGGCCACCTTGATGGCCGTCATCCCCACATCGTGGTAGGGCGCAATCACGGCATCGAACTCGCCGCGCATGGCACGCACGAACACCGTGTCAGCAGGGAACGGGCCGTGCATCCCGAGCTCACGCGCAACCGGCGCCAGCAGCTCGTCATCTTCGCTCCCGAAGCGTCCATGGTCGCCCGCATGCGGATTGAGCGCACACAGGGCAATGCGCGGTTGGGCGATGCCAAAGTCATCGCGCAACCCACGCGCCGTGGTGTGATAGGCCTGAGCCAGCGCCTCGCGTGTCACGGCCTGGGGCACGTCGCGCAGTGCGATGTGCGTGGTGGCCAGTACCACCCGCAGCCTGCTGCTTGCCAGCATCATGGCTACCGGCACATTGGCCAGCGCCGACAGCATCTCCGTGTGACCGGGATAGTCGTAGCCGCCGGCACGCAGCGCATACTTGTCGAGCGGTGCGGTGACCATGCCGGCCAGTTCACCGGCAAGAGCCATGCGCGTGGCGCGCTCCACCGCCAAACCGGCCAGTGCGCCCGCACGGGCCACCCAGGTCCCGCCGTGGGACGCCCTGTCGGCCTCGGGCGGCCACGGTCCCAGATCGTCGTGCACGGCCACACCGGTGCCCGAAGGCCCCAGCACAAACCACGAGGTGCCCAACGCCGCAATCCGCGGATCGTTGAGCGCCTTGCCGACTATCTCCGGCCCGATGCCCCGCGGATCGCCGAGCGTGATGCCGAGTCGGATCACCGGGACTCCCTCAGGGCGTGATGACCTGCGCCATCGGGTTGTAACGCACCGACACGTAGGTCTGCTTCTTCAGCGAGTCGATGAGGCGACGCATCTTGCGCTCCTCAGCCAACTGGTCGCGGATGCGATCGCGATACTCGGCATAGGTGAACTCGCCCGCCTCGTCGAGGAAGGTGACCTGCGCCACCACGAACTTGTTCACGCCGGCGCCCGGATCCGGAATGGGAAACGGCCCCACGATCTGATTGAGCTTGGCGCCCTCGAGCGCGTTGCGATACGCCTCGGGCAGTTCGTTGCGCGGATACTCGGGGATGGACTTGTCTTCACCGCCGGCGTCGTCGTGGAACTTGACGCTCAGGGAGTCGTAGCTGCCACCACCCTGCCAGATCTTGGCGATGCTGTCGGCCAGCAGTCGCGTACGCGCCTCGTCGGTCGAGTCGACGGAAGGGCGAATGAGAATGTGGCGCGCCTTCACTTCGGCCGGCTGCACGCGATCGACACGGATGATGTGAAAACCAAAGCTCGTTTCCACCACCGGACTGATGACACCCGGATTGAGCGCAAACATCATGCGGTCGAACTCCGGCACCATGCGGCCGCGGCGATTCCAGCCCAGGTCACCACCCAACTCACGGTTGGACGGGTCCATGGACTCGCGCTTGGCGATGTTCTCGAAATCCTCGGGATGCTTGACCAGCTCCGCGTGGATGGAGTCGATCTTGGCGCGCGCCTTGGCCTTGGCCGCCTCGGAGGGCCGGGTGGCGACCACGATCTGGCGCATGCCGACACGCGCTTCCTTGCGCGGCAGCTTGTCCTTGAACGCCTCGTAGGCCTCGGTGATTTCCGATTCCGAGACATTCACCGCCGTGACTTTGCCGTCACGCTGCAGCTTCTGCATGATGCCCTGCTGCAGCTTCACGCGGCGCGCCTCGTCGGCCTGCATCTTGCGCCACTCGTCGATGGAACCGAAGCCCGCCTCGCGCAGCGCGGTGCGGAATTCCAGCTCCGACTTGAAGTTGCTGCGTGCCTTGCGCTCGGTGTCGTCCACCTGATTCTGGATCTCGAGGTCGCTCACCTCGACCTTCTCCAGCTCGGCCTTCTGCACCAGCAGCTCCACGTCCACGAGCTGCTGCAGCACATCGGCCTCCAGTTTGGCCAGCTCCTTGGCATTGGTGACTGGCGCGCCGCGGGCGCGGGCCTGATTGACGCCCGAGAGCACCTCCGACACCAGCACCACCTTGTCGCCGACAATGGCGGCAATACCGTCGATGGGCAGGCCCTTGACGGTGTCCGCCTTGGCCGGCGCCTTCTGCGCGGGGGCTTCCTGCGCATGCAACCCGGCAGACGCCGGGACCAGGGCGGCCGCGGCCAGCGCCGCCGCGCAACGCAGGGCAAAACGAGTTGAGAGATACATCATGCTGGTAAAGTACCCCGACAGGGCCGGGAGGGTTGCCGAAGCGCCCCGATCGGAAGCCGACCGGGGCGCTCGTGGACCGGAGTTACTTCTTGGTGGTGTCCGGCATCGGCGGCGCACCGGCCGGCGGGGCACCCATCGGCGGGGCGCCAGCCGGCGGCGCCTGCTGGGCCTTCAGCGAGTCCGCCGTGGCCCGCACCGACTTGGCCTTTTCGATGACCGCGTCGAGGCCGGCCTCGTTGATCGAGAACGGATACTTGGTCTGCAGCGCGCGCGCGAGCGGATACGGCACTTCGACCAGCGGCACTTCGTTCTTCACGAGCTTGGTGAAGTACTCGTCGATGCGCGCACCGGCAATCTTCTCCTTGTCCGTTTCCTTGCCCGTGCTGTCAGTGAGCTTGCCCGGCTCCACCCCAAGCTGCGACCAGGTCTGCGTGACCGCGTTCTTGAAGTTGAGGAACAGGTTGCTCATCTCGGCCGTGTCGAGCACGAACTTGGCGCTGTCCGCCTGACGCAGCACCAGCTCGTTGCGCACGATCTGCCGGATGAACTTGTCCACCAGCGTGTCGGCGGCTGCGGCCAGCTGCGGACGGATCTGCGACTGCGGCGGATAGGCCGACACCCACTCGGCGAAACGCGCGGCGGTCAGCTTGCCGCCCTTGTACGAGGCCAGCGCGGCGTTGTCCTTGGTGTAGCCGAACGGGTTCTTGGCAATCGCCTTGGCCTTCACGGTGGCGTTGTTCTCCACCTTCACGTCGTTGCCCGTTTCCATCGTGGCGAGGTAGGTGCTCTCGGCGATGGCCACGTTGCGCTGCTTGGCAATGGGCGCGAACTCCGCCGCCACGTCCTTGAACGGCGAGCGGTAGATGACGTGGTAGCCGAACGAGGTCTCACACACGGTGGGCGCGACTTCGCCGACCTTGGTGGCCACGACGCACTTCTCGAACTCCGGCACCATCATGCCGCGGCCGAAGAGGCCGAGGTTGCCGCCGCGCTCCTTGGCGTTGGGCTCGTCGCTCTTGGCGGCGAGGGTCGCGAAGTTGGCTGGCGTGGCTTCCTTGAGGATGCCCTCCGCCTTCGTCTTGGCAGCCGCCTTCTGCTCGGGCGTGGCGCCCGGATCGACCTTCACGAGGATGTGACGGGCCGCGAAGGCCTCGCCACTGTTGTAGCGCTCCTCGTCGGTGCCCGGCGCCTTGTCCGCCCAGCCAGCCGAGACGGCGTCGTAGAACTTCTTGACGCGGATGTTGTCGATGTTCGACCACAGCGCGTCCTGCATGACCTTGGGATCGTTGAGCGAGTCGCCCTTGGCGGCCGCCACGCCCACAAGCTGGTAGTTGAGCCACAGCTCGGCGATGGACCGGGCCACGTCCTTCTCCAGCGGAGCCTGGGACTGGCCAAGAATCTCGGCGAGCTTGGCAGTCGAGAGTTGCTGATTGCCGGCCTTGGCCGCCACGTCAGGGTTGGATGCCGCGCCACAGGCGACGGCAAACGCGACGGCACTGAGCACGGTCAAACGGTACGATTTCATCAGGCAGACTCCGCCCACGGAGTGAGGTGTGGATAGGTAGGACCCCAATGGCCGCCGAGTGGTTGCCATGGGTAGGTGCGCGTCGCTCCAGCAGACCTGAGCATCTGTCGCTAGACGACGAGCGCCCGGAGGGCGCGGATGAGCCCCTCGAGCATCTCCGCGCCACCCAAGCGGGTGAGCTTGAGAGCCAGCGGCTGCGCCCGACGCACGTCCACCTGGAACTGGACGTCATGGAACGCAGCGGACAGCCCCTTGAGGCGCGGAACAGCGTCAGCCCTGAAAGTAATACGGGCCTCGGAGGCGCGCACAAGCACCCCCTCCACCCCCAGCAGGGCGCCCAGCACCCGCAGCATGGCCTGGCCAAAGAGGGCCTGGGCCGGGGCCGGCAGCGGCCCGAAGCGGTCGCGGACCTCCTGGGCCAGCGCGGCAATGGCCGCCGGGTCGCGCAGCGCCGTCAAGCGGCGGTACACGTCCAGCTTGGCCTCCTGCGAGGCGATGTAGTCGTCGGGCAGGAAACTCGGGAAGTCCAGCGTGACATCGGCCGGTATCCAGGCTTTCTGGCCGCCGTCGTCCGACAACTGCCGCACCGTTTCGTCGAGCAGCCGCAGGTAGAGGTCGAAGCCCACGGCATGCACAAAGCCCGACTGCTCGGGCCCCAGCAGATTGCCGGCCCCGCGCATTTCGAGATCCTTGAGCGCCACCCGGTAGCCGGCGCCGAGTTCGGTGTGGTGTTCGAGCACCGCCAGACGGCGCTCCGCGTCCTCGTCCACCCGGTCGGGCACCAGCAGATAGCAGTAGGCGCGGCGATGCGAGCGGCCCACGCGACCGCGCAACTGATAGAGCTGCGCGAGCCCCAAGTGATCAGCGCGGTTGACGAACATCGTGTTGGCGTTGGGCACGTCGAGCCCGCTCTCCACGATGAGCGTGGACACCAGAATATCGAGCTCGCCTTCCACGAAGCGGCGCATCACCGCCTCGAGATCACGCTCCTTCATCTGGCCGTGTCCCACGCCCACGCGCGCCCGCGGCACGATGCGCCGCAGGTGATCGGCAATGGCCTCGATGGTCTCCACGCGATTGTGCACGAAGAACACCTGCCCGCCGCGGTCCAGCTCCCGCGCAATGGCCTCCTCGATGAGCGCATCATCGAAGGGTTCGACAAACGTGAGCACCGGCGAGCGATCGCGCGGCGGCGTTTGCATGAGCGTGAGGTCGCGCAGGCCCGCCAGCGACTGATGCAGCGTGCGCGGAATGGGCGTGGCCGTGAGCGTGAGCACGTCGGTGGACACCTTGAGCTGCTTGAGGCGTTCCTTGTGCTTCACGCCAAAGCGATGCTCTTCGTCCACGATGATGAGCCCGAGATCGGCGAAGACCACGTCGGGACTCAGCAGGCGATGCGTGCCGATGACAATGTCGATCTGCTTCTTCTTGAGCTTGTCCACCACCGCCGCCTGCTCCTTGGCGGTCTGGAAGCGGCTCATGACTTCCACGGTCACGGGGAAGTCGGCCAACCGATCACCGAAGCTGCGCGCATGCTGCTCGGCGAGAATGGTGGTGGGCACCAGCACCGCCACCTGGCGGCCGCCCTGCACCGCCTTGAAGGCCGCGCGAATGGCGATTTCTGTCTTGCCATAGCCCACGTCACCCACAAGCAGACGGTCCATGGGCCGTTCGCCTTCGAGGTCGCGCTTGACGTCTTCGGTGGCCTTGCGCTGGTCGGGCGTGTCCTCGAAGAGGAAGCTGCTTTCGAGCTGACGCTGCCAGGCGCCGTCGCCGCCGTGCGGTGGGCGCGTGGAGACTTTGCGCCGCGCATAGAGCTGCAGCAGTTCCTGCGTCATCTCGAGAATGGCCATGCGCGTCTTTTCGCGCTGCGCCTTCCACTGCTTGCCGCCCAGTTTGTGCAGACGCGGCGGCGGCGCATCACTGCTCACATCGCTGGCGCTGCGATAGCGCTCGATCTGATCGATGCGATAGAGCGGCACGTTCAGCCGGTCGCCGCCCTCGTATTCGATGACCGCACTCTCGATGGTGGCTTCACGCACGAACACCTTTTCGATGCCGCGATAGATGCCGATGCCATGCTCGAGGTGCACCACAAAATCGCCGGGCTTGAGCGCGCCCAGCGTATCGAGCGACGCCCCAGTGCCGTACTTGCGCGTGCGACGCAGCCGGCGATCGCGGCGAAAGATCTCGTGATCCGTCAGCACCCGCACGGCGCCGGGAATCACGAAGCCGCCACCCAGCACCCCAATGGCCAGCGCCGCGCTCACCGGTCCGTCTTCACCCAGCAACTCCTCGAGCCGTTCGGCCTGCCCCGCGTTGTCGCAGAGAATGAGCGTCGGCAAGCCGTCACGCTGCAAACGGCGCAGCACGCGCAGGTCGCGCGAAATGCTCTCCGGTGGCCGCGTGGGGAAGGCAATGTCCGGCTCGGGACCGGTGGGCGCGAGATCGGCCGCACTGGCGCTGGCAGCGCGCTGTGGCGGCGGGTTGAGCTTCAAGGTGCCGAAGCGCGCGAGCGTGCTGGCCATGAGGGGCGGCGCCACAAACAACTGCTCGCGCGAGACCCAGTCCTCACCACGCCGCTTGGCCAATTCAATGTGATGCGCGGCCTCGTCCCAGGTGCGCACGAGTTCGGGCAAGACACTGCTGCCGGCCGGCCACACCACCAGCGTATCCGACGGCCAGAGGTCGGGCAGCGAGACACGCTCACCCGTCTCTTCCACCGCCTGCACGCGGCCATCCACCGGCAGCACCAATGCCAGCTCGGCGTCACGTGTGCTGCGCTGGGTGTTGAGGTCGAAGTGCCGCAGCTCGACGATGTCATCGCCCCAGAACTCGAGACGCACTGGTTCGGCCATGCCGAACGAGTAGATGTCGAAAATGCCGCCGCGCACGGAGAACTGGGCAACGTCCTCGACCATGGGTACACGCTCGAAGCCAATGGCCTCGAGATGGGCCGCCAGCTCTTCGGGTCGGCGCACGTCACCCTTGCGCAGCTCGAGCCGAGCACCGGCGAGCGCGGTGGGCAACGCGGTTTTTTCGAGGACGGCGCGCGCGGTGGTGAGCAGGATGCGCACACCGCTCCGTCCGAGTTGCTCGAGCGTCTCCACGCGTTCACCGGCAACCTCGGCGTGCGGCTCGATTTCACCGAAGCCTTCGCGCGGCGGATAGAGCGCCACCGGTACGTCATCCACCAGCGACTGCAGGTCGGCCAACCAGCGCTCGGCGTCACCCAACTGATCGGTGATGACCGTAACGAGTCGATGTGGCATGGCGCGCGCGAGTGACGCCACCAGTACGGCATCACTGGAGCCGGCGAGTCCCCCCAAACGCAGCGACGCTCCCGGTTCCGGGAGCGCCTTGAATGTCCGCTGCCAGGCCTCAAGCCCGGCGAGCGCGTCCAGCAAACGCGGTAATCCCATACCTGCCCGTTATATCCCTGCAGATCCTGCGGTGAATTTCGACGCGAACTGCGACGCGAACTGCGACGCGCGAACTGCGACGCGCGCTCCGTGCAAGTTAGCGACGGCTGACCCAGGCTTCGGCCATGAGGGCCAACAGCGCCAGCGCCACGAGCGGCATCAGCAGCGCCTGACCGGCCGCGCGCGAAAACACCGCCCGCTGCCACTCAGCGACTGTCGACGCGGCCGCGACATCCTGTCCGCGCAGCATGCGCGCCAGCAATGCCTCCGCCCCACCAGCGGGCATGGGTTCGAACGCCGATTCCTCGGGCTCCGGGTTCACGACCAGTGCGCCCACCCGCGCCGCCTGCCTGCGCAAAAAGTAAACGCCTGAGGTGGCCGGAACGGTTGCCCGATCGCCGGAAAGCGGCAACAGGCTGCCATCGGGGGCCTCGAGCGCGGTCAGATCGCGCAGGCCGCTCAGGGTGGCACCCGGTGCGGCCGTGAGCAGGCGGCCTTCGTCACCGAGGCGGCGGGCGAGGGCCTCGAGCACCCAGGGCACAAAGGCCGCGCGCAGCGGGAGGTCAGTGGCCTCAGGGTCGAGTGGAGAGCCAAGCAGCACGTAGTCCGCGCCGGCCACCACCCACGGCGCGCCGCCAGCGGTGGCTATGGTGTCGGGGCGATCGGCACCGGCCACCTTCTCACCGGGCGAGTAGAGCAAGGGGTAACGCAAGCGCACCGGGGCCCCGTCAAAGGCACGCGTGGAGGCCGCGTTGGTGTCGGCCGAGGCGGCGCCGGCTACGCGGGCCAGCACGGTGGCGCGGGCAATAGCCCCGAAACGCCAGGGAATGTCCAGCCGCGCGAGCTGGCGGTTGGCCTCGCCTACCCGCACGGGGTCGCGCGGCGCGGTGAGCAACACCGGTTTGCGGGTGTCGGCGGCGTCGGCGCTGCCAATGGTGACGACGCCGGTCTCGCCTTCGCGTCCACGCGCGAGGCGCTGCTCATCAACCAGCGTGGACAGGGCGGCGGCCAGAAACGGGCCGCCTTCGCCGCGCACGGCAATGGCCGGCGGCGGCGCCACGCGCACGGCAAAGTGCCGCGTGTCGTCAGCGCGCAGGGCATCGGCATCGAGCTCCACACTGCCGCGCACCCAGCCGCTGGAGGCGCTGGCCAGACGCGGGGTGACGCGGGCTGGGGCCTCAATGGTGGCCGGGGACACATCCCCGCGGGCCACGGTGCGTCCATCGAGTGCGAGGCGCCAGCTCGTGGAGTCCGGTGAGGCCACGGCCAGCGACACCGCCCCGCCCGGTGTCCAGCGCGTGGGTTCGGGCGTGGCCTGCAACACCGCGCGATTGGCGGTCATGGCCGCCGGGACCGTGAGCAGCAGCACCGGCACATCGGGCGCATCCAGCACACTGTCGGCGCGGAACGCTGAGGGCTGACCGTCTGATACGAGCGCGACCACCGGCGTACGTGGTGCGCCACTGCGCGCGAGGCCGAGGGCGCGCTGCGTGGCCGCCGCGAGATCACCACGACCGCCAAGAGGCGTGAGATCACGCAGGCCGGCTTCGAGAGTTGCCGGCGTTCCGCCCAGTACCCGACCGTCGGCGGTGACAATCCAGCCGCGGTCATCGTTGGTGAGTTCCTGCAGCAGCGACCGCGCCGCGGCCCGCAGGCTGTCGAGGCGCGGGCGTCCATCCTGCACCACGCCGCTGCTCATGGAGTTGTCGAGCACCACGGCCACGGCAATGGGTGCATGCCCGGTGCCAAACAAGGCGGCAATGGGACGTGCCGCCGCCAATGCCAGCGCCAGCACCGCAATGAGCCGCAGAATGAGCAGCAGCCGGTTGCGCAGCTTGAGATCGCGGCTGTGCTCCTGCTCCATGCGCAGCAGATAGCGCACCGCGGGAAAGTCGACGGTGCGCCCGATGCGCCGCCGCAGCAGGTGCACGAGCAGCGGCACGCCGGCCAGAGCGGCCAGGGCGAGAAAGGCGGGAGCGAGGAAGGCCATCAGTTGGTGTACGTCGTTCGTGATGCGATGGGGTCGGCAGTACGTGGCGTCACACCATCGCCCCGCGTCCGTTCACACCCACCAGATGCCGCAGCGGCCGACCGAAGGGCTCGTTGGTGTAGGCCAGCGCGTAGCGCGCGCCGGCGCGGCCGAGAGCCGAGCGCCAGTCGGCCAGGGCCTCCTGCACCGTGGTCTGGTAGGTGCTGCGCACATCACCCGGGCTGGCCGGCACTTCATTGAGCGACTCGGGGTCGCGGTAGCGGGCCTCGCCACTGTCCGGGAAGTCGCGCTCGGCCGGATCCATGATGTGCAGCACCAGCACCTCGTGCCCCCGCGCGCGCAGGGTTCGGGCGGCGTCGGCCACGGGCGCGGCATCGGTGAGCAGGTCGGAGAGCAGCACCACGAAGCCCGGACGCCGCACCATGCGGCCAGCCTGCAGCAGGGCGCCCGCCACGTCGGAGTCGCGGCCGCCGCCGGGTGCGGTGAAGGCGGCCATGAGCCGGCGCCACTGGGCCCGCTGGGCCCGGGCCGGCACCAGGTTCTTGAGACCGGCATCGAAACGCACCAAGCCCACGGCGTCGCGCTGACGCAGCAGCAGCAGGGCCATGGCGCTGGCCAACCGCTCGGCGTAGGCCAGCTTGGTGAGCCGGGCCGGATCGCCCGTCCACTGCATGGAGGCGCTCACGTCCAGCACCAGCATGGCACGGGCGTTGGTCTCTTCCTCGAATTGCTTGACCACCCAGCGATCGGCGCGGCCCGCGATGCGCCAGTCCAGGTAGCGCAGATCATCACCCGCGATATACGGGCGGTGCTCGGCGAACTCCACGCTGAAGCCCTTGCGCGGTGACCGGTGGAGGCCGGTGATGAAACCGTCCACCACCCAGCGGGCCACCAGCTCGAGGTTACCGAGGGCGGCAAGGACGGCGGGATCAAGTTGGTCAGCGCGCGGGGTGCTCATGTGGGGAGAATACGCGGGGGGCCCGGGAATTGCTCGCGGGGTGGGCCGAGGCGCAGCGGGGTGAACCCAGGACTCGGTGGGTAGACTCAGGACTCGAAACCCGAACCCAGAACCCGAAACTGATCGGTTCCGGGTCGTGAGTTCGAGTTCCGGGTCGTAAGTGACTCCAAACTCAAAACTTGAACTCAAGGCTCACAACTCCCGGAACCGGCGGCCAAGCTTTGAGCTTTGAGTTCAAGTTGTGAGTTTCGCGTTCGAACGGCAGCCGGCCAGTGCCGTTTGCCCCCCGCCCTCCCCTATTTTTCAGGGCTAGCCGGGAATGGACCCGGCCCGGTAACCCCAGCAAGGCCGTCCGTTGCATCTCAGTCACATCCGCAACTTCTGCATCGTCGCCCATATCGATCACGGCAAGTCCACGCTCGCGGACCGCCTCATCGAAAAAACCGGCACGCTCCAGAAACGCGAAATGAAGTCGCAGGTGCTCGACACGCTGGACCTTGAGCGCGAGCGCGGCATCACCATCAAGCTGAACGCCGTGCGCATGAGCTACACGGCCGGCGACGGGCAGAACTACGAGCTCAACCTCATCGACACTCCGGGCCACGTGGACTTCACCTACGAAGTCTCACGCTCCCTGGCCGCCTGCGAAGGCGCCATTCTGGTGGTCGATGCCTCGCAGGGTATCCAGGCGCAGACGCTGTCCAATCTCTTCCTCGCCATGGACGCCGGGCTCGAAATCATCCCGGTGCTCAACAAGATCGACCTGCCCGGCGCCGAGCCGGAGCGTCGCCGCCAGGAAGTGGTGGACCTCATCGGCTGCATGCCCGAGGATGTGCTTTGCGTGAGCGGCAAGGAAGGCACCGGTGTGCCCGAACTGCTCGAGGAAATCGTGAAGCGCGTGCCGCCGCCAAAGGGTGACCTGGGTGGCCCGCTGCGCGCGCTCATCTTCGACTCATACTACGACAAGTACCGCGGCGCCATTCCCAGCATTCGCGTGGTGGACGGCGAAATCCGCAAGGGCATGAAGATCACCTTCGGCGTGTCGGACAACGTGTACGAGGTGGCCGAGGTCGGGTACCTGCAGCTGCGTCAGGTGCCCACCGAGGTGCTGCGCGCGGGTGAGGTCGGCTACGTACTGGCCGCCGTGCGCTCGGTCCGTGAAACACGCGCGGGCGACACGATTTTCGACAAGGACAATCGCGCCGCCGAGGCCCTGCCTGGCTATCAGGAAGTCAAGTCGTTCGTGTTTGCGGGTATCTACCCCACCGACACGACGCAGTACGAAACCCTGCGTGACGCGCTCGAAAAAATGAAGCTCAACGACGCGTCGCTGCAGTACGAGCCGGAAACGTCCACGGCCCTCGGCTTCGGCTTCCGCTGCGGCTTCCTCGGTCTGCTGCACATGGAAATCGTGCAGGAGCGGCTCGAGCGGGAGTACGATCTCGATCTCGTCACCACGGTGCCGAGTGTGGAGTATCGCGTCACCAAGACCGACGGCACCGAGATGCTGGTGGAAAACCCGGCCCTCATGCCGGCCGCGGTGCTCATCGAAGACGTGCAGGAACCCTACGTGCGCGCGCGCATCATGTGCCCGGCCGAGTACATCGGCCCCATCATGACACTCGGCATGGAGCGGCGCGGCATTTACAAGAACACGCGCTTTCTCGACACCGTGCGCGTGGAGCTCGACTGGGAGTTCCCGCTCGCCGAAATCATCCTCGATTTCTTCGACAAGATGAAGACGGTGAGCCGCGGCTATGCGTCGCTCGACTACGAGATGCTCGAGTACCGTTCGAGTGACCTCGTGCGTCTCGATATGCTCATCAACGGCGACGCCATCGACGCGTTCTCCGTGATCGTGCACAAGGACAAGGCCTACGAGTGGGGCCGCAAGGTGGCGGAGAAGCTCAAGGAGCTCATTCCCCGCCAGCTCTTCGAAGTGGCCATCCAGGCCACCATCGGACAGAAGGTCATTGCGCGCGAGACCGTGAAGCCGCTCCGCAAGGACGTGCTGGCCAAGTGCTACGGTGGCGACATCTCACGCAAGCGCAAGCTTCTCGAGAAGCAGAAGGAAGGCAAGAAGCGCATGAAGCAGGTGGGCAGCGTGGAGATTCCACAGGAAGCGTTTCTGGCGGTACTGCAGGTCGACTAGTTCGACTTGAACTGATCAGTGACGAGTTGTGAGTTCAGGTTCTGAGTTGTTGGTTGCCTGACCCACAACTCGAAACTCCAACTCACAACCCGGAACTGATCGGTTGCTGGTTTCTGCCGTGTTGCAGACATCCTTCCTCGGTGACATGATCCTCACCACGCCGCTCATCGAGCGGCTGGCGGCCGAGGGGCCGGTGCATGTGGTGGCCACGCCGGCCAATGCCGGCGTGCTGGCCAACCATCCGGCGGTGGCCAGTGTGCTGGTCTTTGACAAGCGCGGCACCGACCGCGGCCTGAGCGGATTGCGGCGGATGGCGCAGCGACTGCGCGCCGTGAATGCCGAGCGCGCGTTGCTCGCGCAGGGCTCGAGCCGCACCGCAGCGCTGGCCTGGATGGCCGGCATTCCCGAGCGCATCACCTTTGACACCAGCGGCGGCCGTCTCTTTACCACGCGACGTGTGCCGTATCGCCGCGACCTGCATCACGCGGCGCGTCTGTGGCAATTGGGCAATGCACCGGGGCATGATGACGTGCCGCCGCCGCTCAGGCCATCGCTCCATCCGGGACCGGCCGACCACGCTGCCGTGCAGGCGTTGCTGGACCGCGCCGGTGTGTCCGCGCAGGAACGGCTGATTGCTCTTGCCCCGGGCAGCGTGTGGGCCACCAAGCGCTGGCCGCACTATGCGGCCCTGGCCGCGGAACTCGTTCGCTCCATCGGCCAGACTGGCGAGCGCATTGTGGTGCTGGGCGCGGCGGGAGACGCGCCACTGGCGGCGGCCATCGCGGATGCCGCGGCCGCTGCCGGTGGTGCACCCGTTGTGGATGCCACCGGGCAGTTGTCGCTGCTCGGCTCGGCCGCCCTGCTCGCACGGTGTCAGGTGCTGATCACCAACGACTCCGCACCGCTGCATCTGGCCAGTGCCATGAACACGCCGACGGTGGCGTTGTTTGGCCCCACGGTGCCCGCGTTCGGATTCGGTCCGCTGGCTGAGCGGCGGACGGTGGTGGAACACCCGCAGCTTGAGTGCCGGCCCTGCCACGCACACGGCCCCCCGAGTTGTCCGCTGGGGCATTTCCGCTGCATGCAGGACCTGAGCGCGGTCACTGTGCGGCAGGCCGTGCATCAGCTCTCGCCCCCCGAGCCCCAGCGGTGACGTAGTCGCTGGTGGTACACTCCCTGCGACCGGAACAGGTCCTGAGCCGTTATCTTGTTTCTCCATGACCATGGCCCCCACCAATCCGGACTCGCAGTTCATCATTGGCGTCGACCTCGGCGGCACCAACATTGTCGTCGCCGCCATGTCGCATGACGGCGCGCACCTGCTGGGCATGCAGAGCGCGCCCACGCTTGCGGCGGAAGGCGCCGAGTCGGTAGTGCGGCGCATGGCGCAGATGGTGGCGACCACCATCGACACGGTGGTGCGTGAGACCGGCGTGTCGCGCGATGCGGTGGTGGGCGTGGGACTCGGTGCCCCCGGCACGGTTGACCGCAAGAACGGCGTGGTGCTCGCTGCCCCGAACCTGCGCTGGTCCAACTATGCGCTGGTGGAGCGCATGACTGCGCTCACCGGCCTGCCGGTGCGCATCGACAACGACGCCAATTGTGCCACCTACGGTGAGTGGTGGCTTGGCGCGGCGCGTGGTGGCACCAACGTGATTGGCGTGACGATCGGCACGGGTGTGGGTGGCGGCATCATCATCGACCGGCAGTTGTATCACGGATCCAGTGACGCAGCTGGGGAAATCGGCCACATCACCATCGACCCTACGGGCCGTCGCTGTGGCTGTGGCAACTACGGCTGCCTCGAGGCCTATGCCTCCGGCAGCGCCATTGCCGGCCGCGCGCGCGAGGCGCTCGAGCACGACGAAACCAGCACCCTGCTGGCGCTCGTGAACGGCGACCTGTCGCAGATCACGGCGGCGCTGGTCTATCAGGCCGCCGCTGACGGCGACGATGTGGCGCTCGAAATCGTGCGCGACACCGCCAAGTTTCTCGGCGCCGGTATTGCCAACCTGCTCAACATCTTCAATCCCGACGTGGTGGTGATTGCGGGTGGTGTGACGCAGGCCGGCGACGATCTGTTCACACCGCTGCGCACCGAGGTGCGTCGTCGCGCTTTCAAGAGTGTGACCGACACCTGTCGCATTGTGCCGGGCACCTTGCCGGGCACCGCCGGTGTGGTGGGCGCCGTGGCCAGCTACATCGCGCAGACCACGGGCCGTCCGCCGGCCTGAAGAGAGAGAAGAGTCCCGCGTGGCCTTGCACTCCACGACCGAATCCAACGACCCCAGGTCCACGCCGCGTCGCAAGCGCCTTGGCGTGATCGGGTCGTTTGTGTGGGATGTGCTGCACGGCCGTGACGGCCGTAGTGTGCCCATCGAGGAGTGGGGCGGCATCACGTACTCGTTGTCCGCGCTCGACGCCGCGCTGCCCGAAGACTGGGAGCTGGTGCCACTGGCCAAGGTGGGCGACGATCTCGTGGACCGCGCGCGGCTGTTCTGTCGTGGTCTCCGGCGCATGGCACCCGACGCCGAACTCATTGGCGTGCCCTATCGCAACAATCGCGTGGAGTTGCGCTACATCGACGACGAGCGCCGCAGTGAACACCTGAGCGGCGGCGTGCCCGGCTGGACCTGGCTTGGCCTCAAGCCGGTGCTCGAGGCCGCGCGACTCGATGCGCTCTACATCAACTTCTTGAGCGGGTGGGAGCTCGATCTCGAAACCACCCAACTCATTCGAGCGCACTTCCACGGGCCGATCTACTGCGACCTGCATATGCTCGTCATGGCCGTACAGGCCGACGGGCTGCGCACGCCGCGCCCGCTGCCCGACGTGGCCGCGTGGTGCGCCTGTTTTGACGTGCTGCAGGTGAACGAAGACGAATTGCGCCTCATGGCACCCGACGCGATGGCCTTGGCGGCGACGGCCATGGCGGCTGGCGTGTCGGTGCTGGGTGTGACGTTGGGCAAGCGGGGCGCGGCGTACTTTGCGGCCCCGGGGATAGAGAAACTCCGTGATATTCCAGAGCGACGGGGTCACAACTCCGCGCTGTCCACATCGCCGCGTGGCGGTGCTGGGGCCTTTGGCGCGGTGCGCACGGCGCTCGTGCCGGCGGTGCCGGCGCGCGTCGATGGCCCCGGCGATCCCACCGGCTGCGGTGATGTGTGGGGCGCCACCCATTTCTCTCGGCTGCTCGCCGGTGATATGTTGACGGATGCCATTGCCGCCGCAAACCGCGCGGCATCGCGCAACGTCGAACATCGCGGGGCCTCCGGTCTCGCCCAGCACCTTCGCGGAGAGCTCAGCATCACGTGACGACTGTCATCGCCGTGCCGCCGTCGCTCGATGAGCAATCGTTCGAGCAGGTGTTCGAGCAACTTGCGCCTGTACCCGACGGCGAGAAGCTGCTGATCGACGCACGGCATGCCCGCTGGGCGTCGCCGTATGGGCTTGCCGCGCTGCTCTGCGTGGCGCAATCGCGTCACAACCGCGCAGACTTTGCCGTCCCCGAGAATCCCGACACGCTGTCGTATTGGTCGCGCACGGGATTCTTTCGCCATGCAGCGGAGCTGTACGACCTGCACGGCAGCGTGCCGCGTGAGCGCGAAGCCCACGAGAGTGATGTGCTGCTCGAGCTCACGCCCATCACACGCACCGATGATGTGCACGGCGTGGTGGGCCGCATCCAGCAGAAGGCCGCCGACATTCTGCACGGTCAGCTCAATCTCGATACCGCCGTCACCGGCGCGTTCGGTATGACCCTCAGCGAGTCCTGCCAGAACATTGTCGAGCACGCGGGGCTGGGCGGCTGGGTGGCCGTGCAGACCTATCGCTACACCAAGCGCCTCGGCCGCCGCGTGGTGGTCATCGCCGTGTGCGACGCCGGCGTGGGCTTTCGCAAGTCGCTCGAAAGCTCGCCCAGCCATCGCCACAGCGATCGATGGGACGATGCCATGGCACTGGAAGACGCCGTGTTGCGTGCCGTCAGTCGCTTCCGGCACGGTGACAAGGGACGTGGCCAGGGTCTGGCTGGCATTCGCCGCTTCGTGGGTCGCTGGGAGGGCAAGCTCACGGTGCGCAGCGGCACCGCGCGTCTGGCCATCACGCCCGACTGGGACGAGGATGTGCCCATGACCGAGTCCCTGCCCTACTTCCCGGGCGCGCAGATGCAAATCGTCATCCCTGAACGCCTCGGCGATGCGCCGGTACGCGCGCGTGGCACGGCGACCCGCAGCCGCACGGGGCGTTGAGCCATGGTGACTCGATGACGGTGAAGCCATGATGGTGCATATCGACGTGGGCACGGTGCTGCGCGGCACGGTGTGTGATCTGTACAGCAACCTCGTCACGCGCCCGACGGGCGCCGCCGTGCGCAGCGCCATCGAGCAGCAGGTGCAGGAGATCGAACGGCCGGTGCTCACCACCATCGATTTCTCGCAGGTCAATCTGCTCGACTTCTCCTGCGCCGACGAAATCGTGGCCAAGCTGCTGCTGCGCTACACCGACGACGACGGGCCACGCGGCTATCTCGCATTTCGCGGGATTCGCGACGGACACATCGACCCGATTGAGACGGTGCTTGAGCGTCATGCGTTGGCGCTCGTCTCGTGGCACGAAGGAGCCGCTGAGCTGTTTGGTCATGTGACGGACGAGGAACTCCGGCACTGGGAAGTGGTACGCGACCATGGGCCCATCGGCGCCCGCGAGGTGGCCACCATTCTGGCCAGCACGGAACTCAGTGCTCAGCAGCAGCTCGACCAGCTCGACCGTCGTCGCCTCGTGATGCGCGGCCCGCTGGGCTACAGCATTCCCGGCAGCACCTGGAGCGACGCATGAGGGCCCTGCCATGAGCAGCGACAATCGCGATGGACTGGGCGGACCGGGCGCCGGCCGCAAGTTGAGCATGTTCACGGGCATTGCGCCGCCGGTGCAGGTGGTGGGCTACATCGCCACACGCAAGGGAGACACCGAGCGCGGCCCGCTGGTGCGCATGCGGGCCGACGACGCCTTGGTGCGTCTGGTCAACGCGGGGGAACTGGTGCGCGTGGTGTCGCAGCGTCGTTCCGAGTTGGCGGTGCTGGAAATCGACGACAACCTGCCGCGCGGTGGCGTGGTGTTGCGTGACGTCGCGGGCGCTTCGCTGTCAGAAGTGATACGGATCGTCCGTCTCGACACCGACACCCGTCCGCGCGCCTGAGCGCGGCGTACCCTTGCTGATGCTGCCGTGATCGACCTGTTGCACCGCCGACTGGCTGACCTCGAAGGGGCTGACGCGGCGCTCGTGCTCGCGAGCGGCCGCGCGGCCATTGCCTGCACGGTGCTGGCGCTGCTGCGCCCCGGCGATCATGTGCTGTCCAGCGCGTGGCTGCGCCCGTCCACCCGCGCCTTCTTTCAACAGGAGCTGGCCGGGCTGGGTGTAGACGTCACGTATGTGAATCCCAGCGACGTGCGCGCCTGGCGACGCGACATGCGCCGCAGCACGCGTGTGTTGTTCGTGGAGTCTCCGGTCATCGAGAATGGCCGCGTGGTGGACCCCAAGCCGCTGCGCACGCTTGGCCAGGAACTGGGCGTGGCCATCGTCGTGGACGCCAGCGGTGCCTCGCCCGCCGCGGCCACGCCCTTGGCCTCCGGCGCCGATGTTGTGGTGCACGACGCGCGGGTGCGGCTGCTCAGTGTGCCCGACGCCGAAGCCGGTGTGGTGTGTGGCACCGACGCCGTGATCGATGAAGTGCGGAGCAAGATGCACGTCTGGGGCGCGGTGCCACATGCGTCCATTGCCGAGCGCCTGCTGAATGATCTGGCCACCCTGTCGCTGCGCGTGGCCCATCAGTCGCATGTGGCGCATGCGGTGGCGCGCGCCGTGGCCATGGCTGCGCCCGAAGGCGTCACGGTGCACTACACGGGCCTCGAGTCGCATCCCGATCATCATCTCGCGGCCGAGTCATTGCGGCATCAAGGGCCGGTGCTTCAGTTGCAATGTCCCTCGGCCGATGCCGCAGACAGACTGGCGCAGCGGCTCATTCGGCATCTCGCGGCGCAGGCGCGGCCGCACGGCGCGGAGATTCGTCTGGCGGAGTCGCCCGACACCGTGCGTTTGCACGTGGGCCTCGATGAGGCCAGCGTGTTGATTGCCGACCTGGCGGACGTGCTGCGCGACGGAGTGGCCTGACATGTCGGGCATTGTACGCGTCGCCAACGTCACCAAGGAATATCCACGCTCGGGCATGGCCCTGCGCGGCGTGAACTTCGAGATCGCCAAAGGCGAGTTCGTGTTCCTCGTGGGGCATTCGGGTGCCGGCAAGAGCACGTTGCTGCGCCTGCTCACCATGGCCGAACGCCCCACGACCGGTGAAGTGCGCGTCTCGGGCTATTCGAGTTTCTCCATCAAGCCACGCGAAATTCCCCACCTGCGTCGCCGGCTTGGGATCGTGTTTCAGGACTTCCGGCTGCTGCCCGATCGTACGGCGGAACAGAACGTGGCTTTCGCGCTCGAGGTCACCGGTACACCCGCCTCGCAGATTGCGCCCAAGGTCTCGCGGTTGCTGCTGCAGGTGGGGCTCGCATCGCGCGCCACGGCGTATCCGCATGAGCTGTCGGGCGGCGAGCAACAGCGTGTGGCCATTGCCCGCGCGCTGGCCAACGATCCGTTCCTGCTGCTGGCCGACGAACCGACCGGCAATCTCGACGACCGCGCCACGCACGCCATTTACCTCTTGCTGCGCGAGATCAACGCGCGCGGCACGGCGGTGCTCATGGCCACGCACGATGTGGCCATGATTGAGCGCGCGCAGCAGCGCTTCCTCGAACTCGACAAGGGGGAGCTGGTGTTCGATGGCACCGATGTCGTGCGGCTGCGTGCCGACATGCGGGGGCGCAAGTGAGGCTCGCGCTGCGTGAGGTGCTGCTCGCGTTCCGGCGTGCGCCGCTGCTGGCCGTGCTGGCGGTGACCACCATTGCGTTCTCGCTCTACGCGTTCAGCCTGTTCGGACTGGTGGCGCTCAACATCCGTCAGGCGCTGCGTGACATTGAGGACCGCGTGGAGATCCGCGCCTTCCTCGTGGAAGGCACACGTGACGCACAGGTCGAAGAACTGCTGCAGGGCATCGGCAACATGCCGCAGATTGCCGATGCCGGCTACGTGTCTCCCGACTCCGCACTCGTGCGCGCGCGCAACGAGCTCGAGGAGTTCCGCGATGTAATGGAGGGCTCGTTCCTGCCGGCCTCGGTGGAACTGCGTCTCAAGGATGGATCGCGCGATCCGGCCACCGTTCAGGAAGTCGCCCGTCGTCTGCAGACCTATCCGCAGGTGGAAGAAGTGCGCTACGGCCGCGAGTGGGTGGAGAAGCTCTATCGCATCCGCAACCTCGCGGGCCTCGCCGGCTCCGTGCTCGGCGCCGTGTTTGCCCTGGTGTCGGTCATCATCATCGGCTCCACCATTCGCATGTCCATTCTCGCTCGCACGCGTGAGATCGAGATCATGCGCCTGGTGGGCGCCACCAACATGTTCGTGCGCCTGCCCTACCTGCTTGATGGCGCATTCAAGGGACTCGTGGGTGGCGTGCTGGCGGTGGCCATGGCCTGGGGCACCAGCACGCTCGTCACGCGCTCGCTGCTGGAGACCCGGTTCTTTGAAACGGGTCAGGTGCTGATGGGCATTGCCGCGGGCGGTGTGCTGGGATTGCTGGGGAGCTGGTTGAGTGTGGGCCGCCATCTGCGGCAGGTCTGGCGCGACTCGTGACCGGCACGGTGCTGCGTCGCCGCCTGCGCGTGCTTCGGCTGGCGACCGTGGGTGTGGTGCTGGCCGTGGCCCTGCCGTTCCGCCATGCTGCGGCGCAGGCCAACACGCAGAGTGCCGAGCAGCGCCTTCGGCAGCAACAGACCGAACTCGACAAGCTGCGCAAGGAGCGCAGTGATCTCGAGAACCGCATGAATCAGTTGCAGCGCAGCGCGCGCACACTGGCCGAAGAAGTGGCCAACCTCGAAGCGCAGCGCCGCACCACGGCGCGTCTGGTGGAAGCGCTCGACAAACAACTCGAGACCATCAACGAAGAAGTCATCAAGGCCAGCAGCGGTCTGCAGCGGGCAGAAGGCGAGCTGGTGAGCCGACGTGGCGCGTTGCAGCGCCGCATGGTGGAGATCTACAAGCGTGGCAGCCTGTACGACGTGGAGGCCATGCTGTCGGCTCAGTCGTTTGCGGGACTCGTGGCGCGCTACAAGTATCTGCACGAACTGGCCGTCAACGATCGCAACCTGGTGCGTCGCGTGGAGGGACTGCGCGACCAGATCATCTCGCAGCGTCTGCTGCTGGTGCGCCTACAGGACGACGTGAGCCGCAACCGGCAGGAGAAGGACCGCGAGGCCCGCCGACTGGCGGCGCTCGAAAGCACGCGGCAACGCAACCTCACGGCCGTGCAGCGCTCGGCGGCGCAGGCCCGCGAGCGGCTGCAGCAGTTGGCCCGCGACGAGTCGCGCATTGCCAACGCCATTGCCACCCTGGAGACCGCGAGGCGTCGCGCCGAAATGGCGCCCAACGCCAGACCCGCCGCGCCCTCCACCATTCGCACCTCCGACCTCGGCAAGCTGGATTGGCCGGTGGACGGCACCCTGCTCTATCAGTTCGGGCGCGTGGTGAATCCCAACAACACCACAACGCGCTGGAATGGCGTGGGGATTGGCGCAGCCGCCGGCACCTCGGTGCGCACCATTGCCGCCGGCGAAGTGGTGCTGGCCGACAACGTCGGCACCTATGGCTCCACTGTCATCGTGCAGCACGGTGGCGGCGACTACTCGGTGTATGGCTCACTGGCGCAGATCAGCGTGCGCCGTGGCCAGCAGGTCACCAAGGGTCAGGTCATTGGCACGGTGGGCGCCGCCGACCCTGAGCTGCCGCCTCACCTGCACTTCGAGATCCGACCCAAGGGGCGGGCGGTGGATCCGCTCGAGTGGCTGCGCGGCAAGCGTTGAGTGTGGCGTGAGGCCGGGGTTTGCCGAGTCTGGCGTGTCCAGGTAATGTGCAGCCATCCACGAACGCTTCATCAATGCCGAGGATCCGCTTGTCCCCCACCGCTTCCTTCTCTCCCAGCCGCGTGGCAGCCAAGGCCGCCATGGCCAGTGTGGCACTGGCGCTGTCGGCCACACTGACGGCATCGGCTGCCCTGCAGGCACAAGGCGCACCCGACGCAGCACCGTGGCGTTTTGTGCAGGTCGGCATGGCCTCGGTTGGCTCGACGTTCTTCGAGGGCCCACGCATTGCCACGGTGTCGAGCTCTGTCGGAGCGGGTCTGGGCATCGGTTTGCAGCGACGCGTGCGGCCTCGCCTTGAGACTGGCGTGATTCTGCGGGCCCTGCTCTCGCCCATCAAGGCCACGGAAGCGGGCGAGAGTTGGTCGCTGGGTTCGCTGCGCGAAGTGGGCGCTGTGGGCACGGCCAGTGTGGACAGCTATACCGGTCAGCGGCTCGCGCTGCGTATTGAAGGCGCGGCGGGCATCTCGGTGTTGTCCGGCGTGGATGGCGCGCTGCCGTTCAGCGAGCTGGCCGTCATATCGCCTTCTGTAGAAGCGGGCGTGGCACTTGGCGTGCCGCCGCGTGCCGGTCGACGTGAGTGGTGGCTGACCGCGCGGGCCAACACCCTGCGCATGGGACGGGCATCGGCCAACGCGGGCTTCACCGAAGGATGGGGTCGGCGTCTCCTTTTTGGTGTGAGGACCGTACGATGAACGCACGCTGGCTCGTCCGTCATTCCCGCGTGGCGCTCGTTTTGTCGGCCGCATATCTCAGCGCCTGCGAAGCCCCAACCGTTGCGCGGCCAGTTGCCGCGTACAGCCCCACGTCACTGACCAATGGCCAGCTCTATCGCTGGCCCAACGGCTCCACCCTTCGCGTCTGGCATATCCAGCCAGCAGACAGCACGCGTGATGTGTTCCGCGCCACCCAAGTGGCGCTGGCTGAGTGGAATGCCGTGCCACGCCTGCGTGAGTATCGCCTGGAATCGGCTCCGTCACTGGAGCGCGCAAACATCGTGATCGTGGACCGGAGCACGCCGCTGCCGCTCTCGCCGGCCGCGAGTTGCCCGTTTGATGCTCGGGGCTCCACGGGCTACACCTATTTCTGCGTCAGCGGCAACCGCGCGCTGCGCCTCAACACGACCGGCGGCGGCGCCACCGATGTGTCGGTCATCATCCGTCTCGACGTGGCGGGCATGGCGAGTCAGGCCGTCCTGGAATCGGTGGTGCTGCACGAGATGGGACACGCGCTTGGCATCGGGGGCCACAGCCCCGAAACCGCCGACGTGATGTTCGGCAATCCGACTGCCCGTTTCCTGAGCGGGCGCGATGTGCAGACCCTGCAGTTCCTACTGGGGGAACGACCGCAGTTTACGCTCTAGCCCGCCACTCGTCTCCGCTTGAAGCGAGTGGTGAAATCCACCATCTTCCGCAGTCTTGGCGCGACATTCTCCCGAATGCGCGCCGAAACTGTTTTGGGACAACACGACGCCTTCGTCACGTTTGCATGACTGCGTGATGCGTTGTGTGCACCAACGCAGTACCCACGCTTTGCATCCGCTGTTCATTCGCTGAGCCAGGCGCTGTTCCGGCGCCGGTTGCAGCTGTCCGCTTACCGAGAGGGTCGCACCCATGGCGACACAGGTCACACCGTCCACGCCTGCCCGCGAAAGCGCCGCCGGCCTCGCCCCGCAGGGCCTCGCGCCCACCGGCCAGATCCACTGGAATTACGTGGCGCCGGAACTCATCGAGGCGGCCATCCGCCGCGGCGAAGGCACGCTGGCCGACATGGGGCCCTTCGTGGCCGTGACCTCGCCGCACACGGGCCGCTCGCCCAACGACAAGTTCGTCGTCAAGGAGCCGGGCAGCGAAGCCGACGTCGATTGGGGCAAGGTCAATCAGCCTCTCTCGCCTGAGCACTGGGCCACGCTCAAGGCCGACGTGCAGCAGTACCTGAACGGCCTCGACACGCTGTTCGTGCAGGATCTCTACTGCGGCGCCGATCCGTCCACGCGCCTGAGCGTGCGCTACATCCTGCCCAACGCGTGGCATGCGGCGTTTGTGCGCAACATGTTCATCCGCCCCGACATCGCGGAGCTGGCGTCGTTTGCGCCGAACTTCACGGTGTATCACGCGCCCGAGTTCCAGGCCGATCCGGCCCGTCATGGCACGCGCACCGGCACGTTCATCGTGCTCAATCTCGCGGAGCGCGCCATCCTCATTGGCGGCACGCGCTACGCCGGTGAACTCAAGAAGTCGATGTTTACCGTCATGAACTACCTGCTGCCCAAGCAGGGTGTGCTCTCCATGCACTGCTCGGCCAACATCGGCGCCGAGGGGGACACGGCGCTGTTCTTCGGTCTGTCAGGCACGGGCAAGACCACGCTGTCAGCCGACCCCGAGCGCGGCCTCATTGGCGACGACGAGCATGGCTGGTCGGCGGAAGGCACCTTCAACTTCGAAGGCGGCTGCTACGCCAAGGTCATCAATCTCTCGCCGGAGAGTGAGCCCGACATCTTCGCCACCACGCAGATGTTCGGCACGGTGCTCGAGAACGTGGTGCTCAACCAGCCGTCACGCACGGTGGATTTCTCGAGCCAGCACATTACCGAGAACACGCGCGCCTCGTACCCGCTGCATTACATCAAGAATCATGTGCCGAGCGGCCGCGGTGGTCACCCGAAGAACGTGGTGTTCCTCACCGCCGATGCCTTTGGTGTGCTGCCGCCCATTGCGCGGCTCACGCCCGAGCAGGCCATGTACTACTTCCTCTCGGGCTACACGGCCAAGGTGGCCGGCACCGAGCGCGGCGTGACAGAGCCGCAGGCCACCTTCTCGGCCTGCTTCGGCGCCGTGTTCCTCGTGTGGCACCCCACCAAGTACGCCGAGATGCTCGGCGAGCTGCTGCGCAAGCATGGCTCGCAGGTGTGGCTGGTGAACACGGGCTGGAGCGGTGGTGCTTACGGCACGGGCAAGCGCATGAAGCTGTCGTACACCCGCGCCATGGTGCGCGCGGCGCTGTCGGGCGCGCTCGATGGCAGCACGTTCAATACGGACCCGGTGTTCGGCCTGCACCTCCCCACCTGGGTGCCGGACGTACCCGCCGAAGTGCTGGACCCGCGTGGCACCTGGGCGGATGGCGCGGCCTACGATGCGCAGGCGCGGAAGTTGGCGGGCATGTTCCGCGAGAACATCAAGAAGTTCGGTGAGGCCGTTTCGCCGGCCATCCTCGGCGCCGGCCCGCAGGGCTGAACTTCTGACGGATCACGGCAAGGCAATCAATCAACAGCCTTGTCGCGGATTACACGGATGGGGCGGAAACAACACGGATGATCCGTGCTGTTTCCGCCTGATTCGATGAAGGGGTGGCAAGGCCATTAGCAGGGTGCTGAGAAAGCCGGTGTTTTTCGCGGGCAGCTGTGCCGTTGTCGAGTTGGGCGGCTGATTCGAGACGAAAGCGGGCCGATTGTGAGGCCTCGCGGTCTCGGTATGGCGGCTTCCGCGCCGTGTTCGTGGCGCGTGAAGCTGCCTCCGGCCTAGGGTCAGGCCGGTATGAGCCGCCGCAGTCGCACCAAGTTGTACGCCGCGCAGGCGAAGGTCACGATCCAGTCGACCCGCGCCGTGCCGCGATGCTTCACCTTGCGCAGTCCGGCCACGGTTTTCAGCCAGCCGAACACTTCCTCGATTTTCTTGCGCGCCCGCTGACTGATCGCGTAGCCCGCGTGGCGGGTGGTCCGCCCGTCGATGGCGCTGCCCTTGGCCTTCTCCGCCACATGCGGCGTGAAGCCCGCCGCCCGCGCGCCTCAACGAAGTCGCGCGTATCGTAGCCCTTGTCCGCGCCGACCGTCGGGCATGCCGTGACGCCCGCGATCCCCTGCAACAGGCACAGCGCATCCTCGACTTCGGCGCGGCCGCTCGGACTGCTCACCACCGTGTTCACGACGAGGCCGTGGCGATTGTCGACGAGCGCACTCGCCTGATACGCGAGGATGGACGCCGTGTTGCACGACTTGCGCGCCATGCGCGCGTCCAGATCCGTTACCGAGCGATGCGTCGCGTTTGAACGCGTCTCCCCATGGAAGCTCACGCCGTCATTGGCGGGATCGACCGGCCGACCCGAGTCGTCGTCCTTGGGCCGCACGCTCTCTTGACTCGCCCACGCCTCGAGCAGCGTGCCATCGACGGAGAAGTGTTCGCGTGAGAGCAGGCGCTGCCGATTCTTGGTGAACGTGGTGGCGTGCCAGGCCGACGCCTCGAGGTCGAGCCCGACGAACCACCGATAGAGGAGATTGTACTCGAGCTGCTCGACCAGCTGGCGCTCACTGCGTATCGAGTAGAGCAGCTGCAGCAGCAGGGCCCGCAGTAACTGCTCGGGCGGAATCGACGGGCGGCCGGTCTCACTGTAGAGCGCCTCGAATTGGGGCGACAGGTCGCGCAGGATCGGATCGACGAGGCGCCGAATTCGCCCGGAGCGGATGGTCGGCCGGCACCCGATCCTCGAGCACCACCGTCGCAAACATCATCCCCTGCACGCGCTCGTCTCCCCGCATCGCTCACCTCTGGCTGAAGTCGCGCCAGTATAAAAAAAAACGCTGGCGTCACACCAGAGGGGACGCCAGCCTTTTCAGCATCCTGTTAGGTAACTGGTAGTAAGTGAGGCTGTCGTTCTAGAGGTCCGGTTCAGAGCCTAACGGTACACCGAGCTCTCGATGCTTCACATCATACGAATGTCGAGCCCCCGGATACTAAGCACCGACAGCCTTTCTTACTCCCTTCTTGCGCTAGTAGCCCTAGTTGATGTTGAGCGAACCCCGAACAAAGCACTCCACTGGATCTGTCTAGCCTTAACTCTTACGTCGCCACAATCAGTGATGGGTGACAGACCCAGATGAACTAGCCTACTCGCGATTCAGACCCGAGCTATAGCGCATCGGCTTACTAGTCTCCCTTACGGATTGTGGCACCCTTGGGAACGCCATGTCGACCAAAAGCCATCTGCCGCGGATAAGAATCCGTCTCTCCACCCTGTCCACTCATTTTGGTACCACTGTGAGGAGTCCCTCTGAAGACGAAGTTCTTCTTCCTCCTCTGCCGTCATCGGATAGGCCGGATGTTCCAAAGCCAGACTGTAGTACTCAACCTCCATCTGGTACGTATTGACTTGGATGTTCGCCATAGATGCATATCCCTCTTGCTCAACGGCAAGATCGGAAAGCTGACCACATGTGAGTTGAGCCTCCGCTGTTCCAGCGATAGCTGCGCTCAAGGCGATTGTCCAAGCTGCCTTGTTGATCAGATTCATGTCGCCCCCTTGATGAGAATTAGATTGTGGCGCGCGTACGTTACCGCCCCTATCCCCCCCCGTCAAGAGAAGATTCCGAAATGGGCCAGCGTGACCCAACTAAGACTCAGCAGTAGCTTCTGTGCTGGGTATCCTTGAAAGCTCCCGTTCGACCTTTCGAGTTCCGGTGACGCGGTGAGTCATGGCTGCTGGCGCGGGTCTTGATTACAAAGGTGACGTACCACGGTACAAGCAACTCCCGCATGCAGTTGAGATTGGGAGACTACCGATTGCGGTCGACGACGCTGAGATTCTTGACGCGTGGTTGGTGCCTTTCGACGCAACGCAGGCAAAGTAGGCGTACGTTATACCGTATCGCGACGAGCGGTGGCGCCTGAGCGCACCGCGTGTAGCGGCTCTCAGCCACCTCGCGGGCCCCACTCGGCCAATAGCCGGCGAATCAGCGTGCGAAAGCTCACGAGGCTACCGGCCGCGCGGCCGAAGCGAAACACAAAGTCCACACGATACGCGCGACAATGCAGGCTGCGCAGCCCTCCAACCACTATGCGAACTTCGATGATTTCCACAACCACTTTCGGCTTCTGCTGACTTTTCGCGTAGCCCCCATGCCGACTGGTGCCACTATCGATCGCGCTGCCCGACTTCCGTAAACGGATGTTTGCGCGGCTTCGGACGTGCGCCCGCAGGCGCGGGTGTCGGCGACGACGATGGGCCCGTGGGGGTTGGCCGTGAGCACACTCCCGAGGTAGTCCACGATTGAAGCGGTTCCGTTTCACTTGCACGCGAGACGCGCGTCCGGATCGGTCGTCGATTCGAGAGTAGCGTTGGTTCACCGCTGCAGGAGGGAGTTCATTGTCGAACTCTTGGGACTGCCATCGTCGCGCGCGGTCCGCGCGGCGGAGACCTTGGCATGGACACTCTTTATGGCTTGCCCACCCATCGAGCAGCGTGTCATTCACGGTGAAGTGCCAATGTGATTGATGACCATGCCCCTCGGTGACCCGCAGCACCTACTGCAGAAACGCGTCAGCGAACCCGCCGTAGAAATGGCGCTCTGGATTCTAGCTGAGGACCGTCCGCACCCAAGTCTGACTCATCGGGATCGAAAACGACGAACCAGTGTAACGGTTAGTTGTATTCAGCTGCTCCACCACCATGCGCTCACCCTAGATGGTTTGCAGCGTTTGAAGCAACCGCACGCTCAGCAGTTCTTCCAGCGGGATCGACGGCCTGACCATCAGTAGGTACAGAGGGTTTAACCGCGGCGACAGCGCTAGCAGAATCGGCTGGACCAGCGCGTGCATCGCGCGCACCGGATGATCGGTTGGGATCCGATGCCCAATAAACAAGTAACTGAACACCAAAAACTGCGGTTAGTCGGGGTGGAGAATCGTGGCGACAGAGCTTAGACGCAGACCTTTTTGCACCATTCTTTTGGTTACTCCACAGGCTTATGAATTCGCTTTCCCAAGTATTCCTGTGGAGATCCGATCTTGACAGTAAATGAAGCCCGACCAGCAGCCAGATTCTAGCTTGCCGCAGGGGAGCTATCCCAAAGAAGCGGCCCACTCACCGGAGTGCGTGGGCCACTTGGTGTCAGTTGAGCTTCACCGACTCAAGGAAGATGCGCCCCTGCTCGCGGGCCTGCAGGTAGATGATGCCGTTGGCGCCGAAGCCGGCAATCTGTCGGCCGGGCGGCAGCTTGACACGGTACTGCAGCTTGCCTTCAGGGCTGACCACGTCGTACACGAGTGGCGGCTGATTCATCATGCCGGCCATCATGGCCATGGCGGCCGCCGGGGGCGGACCCTGACGCGTGCTGTCGCGCGCTGCGCCAGGTGCGCCGCCTGCGGCACCACCAGCCGCACCGGGGCGTCCACCCGCCTGCCCCGGCATGCCACCGCGCATGCCACCCGGTCCCATGAACTGCTGCGCCAACTGCGCCGACAAGTTGGAGGTGGTGGGCACGACCCAGAGGTTGCCCTCACGGTCGGCAATGCTCGAGCCCTGACGAATGGGCGGGTAATAGTCCGGCAGACGATCGGCCGCGATGGGCTCCATGGTCATGCGGAACGTGCTGTTGGGGTTCGCGCTCTGACGCCCCATGGCCGCTTCGGCGAGCACCTTGAGCGAGTCCACCAGCTTCACCTTCTCGTCGTCGGTGATGCGCTTCCAGTCGAAGGGCAGCTTCTCCGACGCGACGTGTTTGCCATCGGGACGGTAGTAGTCCACGTGATAGTCGAGCACGCGCATGACCGCAACCGTGCCATCGGCCAAGAGCGCCCAATCGTCGGCCTGCGGCAGCGGATTGATCTTGACCGTCACGCGTGTGGTGCCGTCGTCGCCACGCGTCATCTGCGTTTCGTTCTTCGGCACCTTGAGGAAGGTGACCGTGTCCGCCTTGCGCGTGTCGAAGTCCACGCGCACGATAGGCACCGAATCGGGCTGGTTGCTGGGATTGAAGCCGCGACCACCGGGGCCGCCGAATGGCTGGCCACCCGGACCACCGCCTGGCGCACCGCCACCAGGCGCACCGCCACCAGGCGCACCGCCGCCCGGCGGTCCGCCAAAGTCCCCACCGCCACGATTGTTCTGGTTGGGGCGGTTGTTGTTGTTGCCCCCCTGCCCGCCACCACCACCGCCACGCCCGCGGTCCATGCCGTTGCCGAACATGGCCGCCATGCCGCCACCCGGGCCACCGCCGAACTGCCGGTAATACATGCGCCCCTGCGCATCGAATGCATGCGTGCCGAGGTTCATGTTGGCCAGCAGATTGATGTCGTTGGTGCGCGGTGAGGCCATGACACGCGCCGTGCGTCCATCGGGATTGAGCACCACCAATGAAGTCGTGGACGGGTCCACCACGATGGTGCTGTCACCGAGATAGGGCATGAGACCCAGCGGGCGCTGTCCATACGGCATGAGTGCGCCAGGCGCGGTGTCCGCCACGACCGTCACATTGGACAGCGTTGCATCGAGGCGCAACAACTGCCGGCGCTGCACGTCGTTCACAAACACGGAGCCGTCGGGCAGACCGCGCAGCATGCTCACGCTGGTGAACGGCTGCGCCGAGCGCGCGATGACGGCGGAGACGTCACGCACGGGCACCGCCGCGGCCGTCGAGGCTGCAGCATCCTGCGCGGACAGGAGACTCGGTACAGTCGCCGCCGTGAGCAGCACACCGACAGCGCTCCAACGGGAAAGGCGAAGGCTGGACATGAGGGAGAACCCGGAGAGGGAGATGTTCATGAGGTGATGCATGCTCAGCGGCCCATGCGGCCACCGCCGCCACCGAACCGATTGTTACCCACGGTGCCCGAGCGGATGCCCTGCAGCGTGCGCTTGTCGAGGAACTGCACGAGCTGGTCGGGAAGAATGCGAATCTGGTCGGGCGTCAGGAGACCGCGGATGCCCGGCACGATCTTGATCAACATGTCTACCGTTTCCTCACGCGCCCGGCGATAGCGACCGAAGGCATCGCCATGGCTATAGCGGTCGGGGAGCTCCGAGAGGAAACGCGCCACCGGCGTCCACACGCTGTCGCTCTTGAGCACGTACAGACGGTTGAGCGTGGCCAAGCTGTCTGCCTGCTTGCGGGTGAGCTTGAGCGTGTCTGCCTGCTGCAGCAACTGCTGCATGGGATTGATGATGCCAACGTTCGCCGTCTGACGCAGCTGCTGCAGGCTGGGCTTGTTGCCCGGTCGTGTGCGGCCGCGGTCAAGCTGCTGCAGCAACTGTTGCTGTTCACGTGACTGACCCACGTCGTACCGCACCTGCAAGGTAAACATCACCGGCTGCGAGCGCAGGGTGGTTTCGCGCGGGCGGGTGGAACCGAAGCGCTCGTTCACCTCGTACTTGAAGGCACGGGTGACCGGGTCAAAACCCCGAACGAAAAGCAACTGCTGCTGCGCCTGCGGCGACTGCTGCGCACCCCAGCCCTTCAGACCATCTTCACCGTTGATGAGGCGATCGACGCCGTTGAGCGGATTTTGAACCTGCAACGAGATATTGGCACGCTGCGGCAGGCCCAGCTTGAGCGAGTTGAGGCTGAAATTAAGGTTGCCCGTCATCGACCAAGGGCCGACACAGGAGTTCCGCTCAGCGAACTGTCCCATCTGGTTGCGAAGGCAGGCCGTGGCTTCGCGGGTGCCGTTGGCAAGGAGGCTCTCAAGTCCGCTACGGAGCAGCGGATCGGTGACGGAGCTCGGGTCGAACACGAAAGCGCGATCATTGCCGTAGCTGTCGCCGTTCACGTCCTGATTGATGGTCGGCGTGTAGCGGAAGCCCGAGCTGAACCGGCCATTCCACGAGATGCGCACCGCGTCCCACGCGTTGTAGCTCAAGCTGTACTGAATGGCATGGCGCGAGAAAAAGCCACCGGGTGACCACTCCTTGCCGACCGGCGACCCCACGGTGCTGTTGAAGCCGAGGAACTGCTCACGCACATCGGCCAGCACGTAGTTGAGATTCCAGCCCCAACGCGAGTTGAAGACCGTCGGGCGCAGGCTGAGGTTGAGCTGACGGCTCTCGCCTTCCAGCGAAGATGTCTGCGCCGTGACGCGACCGTACTTGTCGCTCACGCGCGCCTCGCGCCAAGCCACCTGGCCCGTAGTGGGCACAATGGCTTCGGGCGTCACGAACATGGGGCGACCACCCTCACCATTGAGCGAGAACTGCTGTTCGTTGGTGAAGTTGAGGTCGATGCCACCCTGCTGGCGTTGGTTGCGCGAGTAGGTCACGTCGGCTGACAGCACGAAGCGATTCTTGAGTACCGCACCCATCCACTGCAGGTTGCCGCGAATGGAGCGCTGCGCCTGATAATCCGGCAGGAACAGCGTGACGTTGGGGTTGCTGTTGGCGAACACCGAGCCGCTGGTGCCGTCGGCACAAGTGGTCGGGATGGTACCGCGGTCCGCTGCGTAAGCGGTCCAGTCCGGAGTAGGCGTGGCCTCACCAACACAGGTGAGCTGCTGCAAGCCACTGGGCAGACCGGTATTGTCGATAGCGCCGGAAATGAGCTGCGTACCCGGTGTGTTCTGGAACACGCCCAACCCACCGCGTACCACGGCTCGCGGCGCGCGAATCATGCCAGGCATCAGGGCCAGCTGATCGGCCTCCCCCAAGGTCCATGAGAAGCCGATGCGAGGGCTGACGTACAGACGGTTGGGGACTTCCGCGTTGTCGTACTGGAAGGTGTTGCGAACATCTGCGTTGGTTTGCGGCCCCATGTTGAACTGGTTGCCGTCCACGCGCACACCGTACTGGACCTGAAGGTCGTTGGTTGGGCGCCAGGCATCGCCGAGGGATACTGCCGCAACGTACTGACTTCCCGCGCGCGTGCGCGGTGAAAGCAAACGCGTGAACGAAGCCGGACGATTGGCTTGCAGGTCTGCCAAGGTGTTGTAGGAGAACGAACCGTACTCGTTGAAG
This sequence comes from Gemmatimonas sp. UBA7669, assembly GCF_002483225.1. Taxonomy (NCBI): domain Bacteria; kingdom Pseudomonadati; phylum Gemmatimonadota; class Gemmatimonadia; order Gemmatimonadales; family Gemmatimonadaceae; genus Gemmatimonas; species Gemmatimonas sp. UBA7669. The sequence continues at coordinate 38,584 of NZ_DLHL01000028.1, forward strand.
TTGAACAGGTTCGAGAACTCCTCACGACGCAGTTCCGACGTGAGCTTCACACGGTGCCGATTGTCCTTGGAGAACCACGAGAGCGTATTGTTGCCGGCCAAGGTGGTGGTGACGCTGCTGTTGTTCAGCGCCGGGTTGCCGCCGAACTGCAAGTTACCCACCGAGGCCGTGCCATCGGCGAACTGCGAGTTCACGCGCACCGCGCCCGACGGGAGTAGCGTGTAGGGCTCTGCGGCGTTCCGGCTCGTGCTGTAGCCCACCGTTGTTTCGGTGAAGAGGCCCTTCCACCCCACCATGCCGCTGTGGCGCAGCTGCGCCGCGCCACCCCAATTCGTACGCTCACCATCACGTGTTGGGGTAATCAGACTGCCACCGAATCCGCCAAAACCGCCGCCACCAAAGCCACCGCCACCACCACCACCACTGCCAACCGGTGTGGTCTTCCGATAGTTTGCCGAAAGGGTGACGGAGTATGTGCTGCCACGCGACGAGTTTTGGGGCACCCAATCGAAGCTGTTGAGCGTATTGAGTGTGGTCTGGATGCGCAGTGGCGAATAGCCATCAATAGTGAACGGCACGTTGTCGGTGCCCAGGATGTCCAGCATGCGGCGCACCGAATCGGCCGATACGCCAGCCGCCTGGAAGCCGTCCACATTGGTATTGAGCGCCGTCTGGAAGTCCTGCAGGCGGCGGTCGAACTGCAGCGAGGTGTTGTAGAAAAGCATGTCCGGCTTGATGGGTCCCGATGCCGAACCGCCGAACGAAGCATTGGTGTACTGCTGCCCCGTCGCGACGCCCACGCGATCCGCCCACTGCAGTTGCGGGGACACAAAATTGGAACTGATGGCGCGATTCGAAAAGTTCGACCCGGCGCGCGTCCGCACCTGCAACTGACCACCCGAGAAACCACCGCGCGACACATCGTACGGACTGGTCGACAGCGAAGTCATCACGTTGGCATCACGCGGCAACTGCGCATCGCCGAAATTGAGGCCATTGAGCTGCGTATTGTTCTGATCACCGCCCAGGCCAAACACCGAGAACGCGTCGCTCGAACCGTCGGCCCCCAGCAGCAACTGCACACCAGGAATGGCCGAGGCCATGGCCGCGAGGTCGCCCATCTGCTCGGCGTTGAGGAAGCCGGCGATTTCATCGCTCACGGTGCGCTCGGTGCCACTCACATCCGACACGGTATCGGAACGCGATACCGCAGCGCGCTCCGTCACCTGCACGGCATCGAGCGTGATAGCGGCCGGCGCCATGCGCGCGTTGGCGATGAGAATTTCCTGATCGGCGGTACGCTTCACCTGGTAGCGGCGCGGCGCGAGACCAATACCGGAAAATGTCACCCAGTAGTCGCCTTCCCCACCGGGAAACGAAATGGTGTAGCGACCATTGCGGTCGGTGCGCTGCGTGCGGCTTACGTTGCCACTCAGCGTGGTGGCGGTGACCAGCACGTTGGCGATGGGCAGCGAGTCGGTCCCGAGGACCTGACCGCGAATGATGTCAACCTGCTGGGCCTCGGCCACGGTTGGCGCGGCCATGGATGGCACGACCACGGCGGCAGAGAGGACAACCAGCGCGCCAAAAAGGCGGCGGAAAAAGGGCATGGTAGTAGTCACGACGGGTAAGACGCATACCGGTCGCGATTCGTTAACGGGGTTCCATCGCCCGCAGCGCCAGAAGGCCACCCCGGTGACGCCGCGGTGATGCCCGTGTGACGCGGCTGGCTTTAAGTTCGGAGTATGGAAATCCTCCGCGACCCACTCTGGAACAACATCCGCCTCGATCCGCTCGCCCTGTCCCTGCTGGAAACGCCCGTGGTGCAGCGCCTGCGCTACGTGCGGCAGTTGGGTCTGGCATTTCTGGTGTATCCGGGTGCCACGCATTCCCGCTTCGAGCATGCGCTTGGCGCGTGGCATCTGGCCGGGGTGGCGCTGCGCCTGTTGGACGAGCGGGGGGCGCTTGATGGAATTGGCGCGCGCGATCAGCAACTCATCCGGGCCGCCGCATTGTTGCACGACGTGGGACACTATCCGTTCTCGCACGCGCTCGAGGAAATCGGCGTCACCGATCACGAGGAGGTAGCGCGTCCACTGGTGACGCAGGGGGCCGTAGGCGCCGTGCTGCGCCAGGCGCTGGGTGACGACGCGCCGGATACCGTGTTTGCCCTCATCAGCGGGGTCAGCGCCCATCCGCTGCAGGGACTCATCTCCGGTTCCATTGATCTCGACAAGATCGAGTATCTCAAGCGCGACGCGACCATGTGTGGCGTGCCCTACGGCGAAATCGACGTCGACCGACTGCTCAATTCGCTGGTGCTGGTTGAGCTGCCTGAGGGACACACCGCAATAGGCGTGCACGAAAAGGGGCTCTCGGCGCTCGAGTCGCTGCTCTTTGCCAAGTACCAGATGTACCGGAACGTGTACTGGCATCACGCCGTGCGCAGCGCAACGGCCATGTACAAGCGTCTGGTGGCCGTTGCGCTCGACACCGGCGCCGTGGCGGCCGACCGCGTGGCGCGCTATACCGACGAAGGCCTGCTGGTGCACCTCGACACCCCGTCTCTCGTGCCCGAAGCGCGCCAGTTGCTCGACGCGCTGCGCATTCGCCGCCTGCACAAGCGGGCCTACGAGTGCCCCGCTGCCACGCTCGGAGACGAGGTGGGTGAGTGGATTGCCAGCGACTACGCGCTGACGCGCCGCGTTGAAGACCAGTTGGCGGCCGAGCTGGGGCTGCCCAGGGGGGCGGTGCTGTTGGACTACCCGGCCAAGACGCAGATGCTGGGCGTGGATATCCCCATGCAGCGCCGGGACGGGCGTGTGCAGCACCTGACCGCCAGTGGCTTTGAAGGCGCGCTCAATCTGCCGCGTCTCAGTGACGAGCTCTACCGCAGTGCGCGACGGCTGCGGGTGTTTACCGCCAATCGGGCTCCGGTGCCCTCTGACGCCGTGCTGACGGCACTCAGACTGGATGCCGAGGCCATTCGGGATCGGCTCGACCGAGGTCTGCCGCTGCTGAGCTGAGCGTGAGGAGACCTGCTTGCGCGCCGGCTATCGCGCCGCGGCCTGACCCGTGAAGCAGTGGCGCTGGCCGGCCTTGGCGGCCTCCAGCATCTCGATGGCCTCGGTGACGATGGCCTCGCCCCGGTTGGCCGCATAAAACGCGCGGATGCCCACGTGCAGGGAGTCGAGGCTGACCGTGCCACGCGTGGCCCGTGCCCAGTCCCGGAGCGGCCGCGGCTGCTCCACAATGCAGCCGCGCTCGGTGCCTTCGGCATCGAGCAACACAAAGGTGGGGGTGGCAGTGCGTCCGTCGAGCGAGCGGTGGCTTTCCTGCACCGCACGGCCGGCCGCCGGCAGCACAATGCGCAGGTCGATGCCGGGCACATCCTGCGCGAGACGGGCCAGCCAGGGCACCGTGTTCATGGAGTCGCCACAGGCATCCACGGCCACCACCAGCAGCTTCCAGCTGCCGCCCACCTGACGGGCACGGGCGACGAGCGCGTCGCTCACGCGAGCCGTGTCCGCCAGTCCCAGCCAGCCCTCTCGGCGCGCCTTGGCGGCCGCGACGAAGTCGGCAAACGTCTGCCCCGAGCCGTGCAGCGCCAGCAGGGTGCTGTCGGTGACAGTCGCTCCAACGCTGAGGGGCGCCGCGCAACCAGGCGCCGCGGTTGGACGCAGGGCCTGGGCCGAGCTGCCGGTGACGAGGAGCGCACCAAGCAGACCTGCCCCGAGACCAGGGCGGGAGACGGCACGACGTGCAACACGGGCGCACCACGAACGGGCGAATGTCATCGATGTCGTCTCGGATGTCGTTGCGGGTGAAAACACCGTCAGCCTGCGCGTGGCGGCCCCTCTGGCCTGTTTGCACCATGCGCCTCGGCCAACTTGCGACCGATGCCCCGGTAGAACGCCGCGTCAAGCGGCTTCTCCTCTGCATCGAGGGTCATGGCACAGCGCTCGATGGCGTAGAGGATGTTGCCCAGGTACAACTCGGCCAACGCACCGACCGTCGTGGCCTCACCAGGTTGTGGCGCGCTCACCGCGGCCTTATCCCGGCGGGAGGACGGCCGCCATTTCGCCGGTGGCGACGCCCGTGACCTTCACGACCTGCACCACGATGGCCGTGATGTTGTCCAGACCACCACGACGATTGGCCTCGGTGATCATCGCGTCCACCATGCGACCGGGGGTCTGCCGGGTCTCGAGGATCTTCTTGAGCTGCGGATCCTCGACCATGCCGGTGAGGCCATCCGAGGCCACGAGGTACACATCGCCGGCCTGCAGTTCGCCACTGTGGACATCCGCTTCCACTGCCGCATTTGCGCCCACGCAACGGGTGATGACGTTGCTGTAGGGGTGGTAGCGCGCCTGTTCCGGCGTAAGGAAGCCGGCGTCCACCTGTTCCTGCACGTAGGAGTGGTCCTTGGTGAGTTGACGGAACACACCGTCTCTCAGCAGGTAGACCCGGGAATCGCCAATGTGGCCAATGAACCAGCGTCCGTAGCCCATCATGAGGCAGGAGGCCGTCGTGCCCATGCCCTGCTTGTCGGCTTCCTGGATGGTGCGTTCGTAGATGGCGCGGTTGGCCTCTTTGAGCGCGGCGGCCATGCGGGGACCGATGTCCTCGCGGGTCAGATCGCGCACCCCGGAGAGTTCGCGGGAGACGATCTGCACGGCCATCTCGCTGGCCACCTCACCCGCGGCATGTCCCCCCATGCCATCGGCGACGATGAAGAGGCCCCGCTCCTGGTCGGCGTCGGCGTAAAGGCTGTCTTCGTTGCCTGCCCGTATGCGTCCGACATCCGTGCCGGCGGCGACAGAAAGCTGCACGTGTTTGGGGTGGCTCGTCTCAGGAAGTAACGCGGGGGACACCAAACGTAACGTGCGAAGCTATCCGGGCGTGTTGCCCATTGGCAAGCGCAGAAGCCGTTTCCCGTGTCCTGATCTTGATGACCGGCTGATGGGAGGTGGGGACTGGACAGGCGTGGTCCCCGGACAGGGGCCAGCCGCGCGGCCTCCAGCGGGCCTCAGACCGTCACGGCGCCGGCGCCGGCCTGCAAGCGATACAGACGATCATACAGGCCGCGCCGGTCCAGCAGTTGCCGATGGGTTCCACGCTCGACGACCTCACCGTGATGCAACACGAGGATCTCATCGGCCTCCACGACGGTGCTGAGGCGGTGGGCAATGGCGATGCTCGTGCGGCCCGCCATGAGGGTGGCCACCGCCGTCTGGATTTGCGCCTCGATGGCGGAATCCACGGCGCTGGTGGCTTCGTCGAGGACCAGCACCGAGGGATCAGACGCAATAGCGCGGGCGAAGGCGAGCAATTGACGCTCCCCGACGCTCAAACCGCCGCCGCGCTCGCCCAGCACGTGCTGCCAGCGACCGGGTAGGCGGTCGATGATGCGATCGGCCCCGACGCGGCGCACCGCGTCCTCGAGCGCCTCCTCCGGCACCGACGCGGACAGCCGCACATTGTCCGCCACATTGCCGGCGAACAGGAAGATGTCCTGCTGGACATAGCCCACCACGCCACGCACAACGGCCACGGGCAGCTCACGCAGATCGATGCCGTTGAGCAGGATGCGGCCGCGCTGCGGGTCGTAGAAGCGCAGCAGCAGATTCACGATGGTGGTCTTGCCCGCCCCGGTATGCCCAACCAGAGCCAACGACTGACCGGGCCCCACCTCGAAAGTCACCCCGCGCAGCACCCAGGCCTCGCGGGGGCTGGCCACGTCCGGCGTGACCGGTGAGCCGGCAGTCGCCGGCGTGTGATCATCGCTCACACCGCCGGCTCCATAGGCAAACCACACGTCGTCGAAGCGGATGGTGACCCCGTCACGGCGCAGCGCCGCCACCTGACGCTCCACGGCCTCGCGGTCCTCGGCCTCCACCACCATGCGCGCATCCGCCATGCGCGGATCCGCCATGCGCGGATCCGCCGTGCGTTGCTGCGGCGCTGCAGGGGTATCGAGCACGCCGAACAGACGTTCCGCGGCGGCCATGGCGGCTTGCAGAATGTTGAACTTCTCGGAGAGGTCCTGCAGCGGTTGAAAGAAGCGGCGCACCAACTGCAGAAACGCCGCCAGTGTGCCAATGGACAACGCCGGGTCGCCCTGCTGAAACCCAGCCGTCACGAGCAGACTGGCCAGCGCCAGCGTGGTGAGAAACTCGATGACAGGGAAATACAGCGCATACACGCGAATGGACGCGAGATGCGCGCGCAGATGCGCATCATTGAGGGCCGCGAAACGTGTCTGCTCGTGCGACTCCTGTCCGAACAGCTGCACCACGCGCATGCCGCCGAGTCGTTCACCCAGGTAGGCATTGAGTCGCGCAAGGCGAGTACGGATGTCGCGATACGACTCGCGCACATGTCGCCGAAACAGACGCGAGACCAGCAACACCAGCGGGATGACCACAAACGCGGCCAGGGCCAGCGGGGCATCCACGATCAGCATGGCCACGCCGATGGCGGCCAGCGTGAGCAGGTCGCCCAGTCCGGCCACCACGCCAGCGGTGAAGAGCTCATTGAGCGCTTCCACGTCGCTGGTCACGCGGGTCACAAGGCGCCCCACCGGGTTGCGGTCAAACCACGCAATGGGCAGCCGTTGCAGTTGTGCAAACACGTCGAGCCGCAGGTCGCGCATGACCTGCTGCCCAATGCGGGCCGTGATGATGGTTTCCGCGTAGGTGGCGCCGAACTGCAGCAGCAGCACGGCGGCGAAGCCCACGGCGGCCTGCAGCACCCAGTCGATGCGCTGCGCCGGCCAGGCGCTGTCAATGACCCAGCGGGTGAGCAGCGGGCCCACCAACTGGCTCGCGGACGCCACCGCGAGGGCCAGCAGGGCCAGCACCACCTGTCCGCGATAGGGTCGCACGTACGCCAGCAGGCGGCGCGTCAGGCGGGCGTCGTAAACGGAACCGGCGACCTCGTCGTCGGCTGGTGCAGCATCGGGAGCGGATCGTGCCATCCGGTCCGAATCTACTCGGTTGGCCCCCCCGATAGTTTTGTCCCCATGAAGGACCGCATCCGCATCCGGGGAGCCCGGCAACACAACCTCAAGGGTTTCGATCTCGACCTGCCGCGCCGCGCCATCACGGTGGTGACCGGCGTATCCGGGTCGGGCAAGTCATCGCTCGCCTTCGACACCATCTACGCCGAGGGCCAGCGGCGCTATGTGGAGTCACTGTCGGCCTATGCGCGGCAGTTCCTCGAGCGCATGGAGAAACCGGCGGTGGACGCGGTGGAGGGTCTGTCCCCGGCCGTGGCCATTGAGCAGAAGAACCCCACGCGCACCTCGCGCTCCACCGTGGGCACCGCCACGGAAATTTACGACTACCTGCGGCTGCTCTGGGCCCGGGTGGGGCATACCTTTTGCCGGAACTGCAATCGCGAGCTGCAGCCGGCCACGGTACAGTCGGTCACCGACCGGGCGCTGAGTCTGCCGTCCGGTACGCGGGTGCTGGTGGCCTGCCCGCTCGTGCGTTCGAATGCAGTCACCTCGGCGGTCATTGCCGACAATCTGCGCGCGCGTGGGTTTGTGCGTCTGGCCATCGGTGATCCGGCGCTGGGCGCACCCGACATCGTGCATCTCGACGATGTCGACAGTCGAGGGCTCGATCTCGCCAACGCCCCGCACGTGGCCATTGTGGTGGATCGTTTGCGACTCGCCACTGAAGATCGCGGACGACTTGCCGATGCCGTGCAAACGGCGTTCACCGAAGGCGACGGTGACATCCTGCTGCTCTTTCCCGATGGCGTGGACGAGGCGGGCACGCTTCGACACCATCTGGCCTTCACCGAACGTTTCGAGTGTCCCGACGACGGCTGGCGTGCGCCTGCGCCGACGCCTCAATTGTTTTCGTTCAACAATCCGCGCGGTGCCTGCCCCACCTGCAATGGATTCGGCGCCACGTTGGACTACGATGACGCGCTCATTGTGCCCAACCCGGCGCGCTCGGTGCGCGATGGGGCCATTGATCCGTGGACGGCGCCACGCTACGAGAAGCAGCGGCGCGCGGTCGTGGACTTTGCGCGCACGCTGGGGGTGAATCCCGACACCCCATGGGAAGAGTTGCCGGCGTCCGCGCGCGAACAGTTCATGTCCGCCCGCACGCGACAGTACACCGGCATTCGGCCCTTCCTCGTCAATCTCGAGGAGAAGCGCTACAAGGCCTACATCCGCATCTTTCTGCGCAAGTATCAGAGTGCGCAGGAGTGCCGCACCTGTGGCGGCAGCAAGCTGCAACCCGATGCGCTGCAGGTGCGCGTGCAGGACCGCAGCATTGCCGATGTGGCGCGCTTGCCGGTGCGGGACCTGCTGCCCTGGCTCGACGGGCTCACGCTGGCCGGTGCTGAAGCGCAAGTGGCCGAGACAGTGTTGCGCGAAGCCAGAGCACGCACGCGCTTTCTGGCGGATGTGGGACTCACCTATCTCACCCTCGATCGCGCCACCCGCACGCTCTCCGGCGGCGAGGCGCAGCGCATTACGCTCGCCAACGCGCTCGGCGCCGCGTTGGTCGATGCCACCTATGTGCTCGATGAACCCAGCATCGGGCTTCACCCGCGGGATCTCGACCGACTGCTGGCCCTGCTGGAGCGCCTGCGCGACCTCGGCAACACGGTGATCATGGTGGAGCACGATCTCGAGGCCATGCGCATTGCCGATCACATGGTGGAAATGGGCCCCGGCGCCGGTGAGCATGGCGGCCAGGTGGTGTTCAGTGGCCCCATGAGTCGCGTCGCCGAGAGTCCGCTCACTGGTCAGTACCTCACGGGCGCGCGACGCATCGAGCTGCCACGCAGCCGTCGGGCGCTGGGTTCACGCTGGCTCGAACTGCGTGGCGCCACCGCGCACAACGTGCAGGGCGTGGATGTGCGCATTCCGCTGGGCGCGATGACGGTGGTGACCGGTGTGTCCGGCTCCGGCAAGAGCACGCTGGTGCACGACGTGCTGTATCACGCCGTCGAGCGTACGCTGCACGGCGAGCATTCCGCCAAGGAGCATCTCGGCGAAACCGTGGGGCAGTACACGCAGCTCAGCGGCGTGGAGTGGCTGGATGATCTGGTGCTGGTGGATCAGAGCCCGATTGGTCGTTCGCCGCGCTCGAACCCGGTGACCTACGTGAAGGCGTACGACGAGATCCGTCGCCTGTTCAGTGAACAGCCACTGGCCCGTACCCGCGGCTTCGACGCCGGGCACTTCTCCTTCAATGTGGCCGGCGGCCGCTGCGAGACCTGTGAAGGGGCGGGCCATCTCGAGGTGGAGATGGTCTTCATGGCCGATGTCTTCGTACCCTGCGACGCCTGTGGCGGCAAACGCTTCAAGCCCGACGTGCTGGAGGTGCGCTTCAAGGGGCGGAACATCGCCGAGGTGCTGGAGCTGACCGTCGACGAGGCCATTCGCTTCTTCCCCCGTGAGGACAAGCTGGCGCAGGCGCTCTGGCAGGTGCAGCAGGTGGGGCTGGGTTACCTGCGACTCGGTCAGCCCGCCACCACACTGTCTGGCGGCGAAGCGCAGCGTCTCAAGATTGCCCGCGAACTGGCGCTCACCGCCCGATCGGGACGCGCTGCGGCCCCCAAGGGCACGGCCGTCAAATCGTCGGCCAGGGCCAGTGGGCCACGCAAGCTGTATGTGCTCGATGAGCCCACCACAGGTCTGCACCTCGAGGACATCCGCAAGTTGGCCGAGGTGTTCGAACGCCTGCTCGAACAGGGGCACACCCTGCTGCTCATCGAGCACAACCTCGATGTGATCAAGCTGGCCGACTGGATCATCGATATGGGTCCGGAGGGCGGCGACGGCGGCGGGCGGGTGGTGGCCATGGGCCGACCGGAAGAGGTGGCGAAGGTGCCGGCGAGTTACACCGGACAGTGGCTGGCGCCCCTGCTGGAGCAGACTGAGCCTTGAGGACGCTGGGGCCGCTTGACGTCGGGCCATGGTCGGGCGATACTATGAGGCTCTGGCGCGGCCGGTTGGCGCTGGGGGGTTATTCCCGGGTAGCTCAGGTGGTAGAGCAGGTGACTGTTAATCACCCTGTCGGGGGTTCGAGTCCCTCCCCGGGAGCTGCACAAAACAACGTTTGGCGAACGCCTCGACCACCGGTCGGGGCGTTCGTTTTTTCGCCTTGTTCAATGGCGGCATTGATTGTCGTTCATGATGGTTCTCTCATACAACATGCGCGTTCGACGGTCAACGTTCCGCGCTTCGCGAAGTGTGTCACAAGCGGCTCACATGAAGCACTTCTAACGTTGACATGTCGCGTGTGGTGCGTCGTGACAGTGAGATCCCGTCCCGGACTGCCGGGCGTTACCGATCCACCGCTCATTGCCTCACATGACACAGCTCCGCCCGACTTCCACCTCTGACCGTTCGCATCGGCGACGTGTCGGCTTCACCATGCTCGAGCTGCTGCTCGTGGTGGCGACGCTCGCGGTGGTGTTCACGATGGTGGTGCCGCGCATGACAATCATGCGCGATAGCACGGCCCTGCGCGCGGGCCGTCAGCAGCTCAGCGCGGCCTTCGCCGCAGCGCGCGCCGCCGCCCTGCAGAAGGGCAAGCCTTCCACACTCACGCTCTCCGGCAACAAGGCCAGTGTCACCGTCTTGAGCGGTCTGGCCAGCACGAGCGTGAAGGTGATGGGGCCGGTTGATCTGCTCAACTCCGTTGGTGTCACGCTCACACCGATCGGCGGCGCGCCCACGACCGTTTCCTACAATGCACGCGGTCTGCTGACGCCCATGCCGGCCCAGGTTCTCAAGTATCGGCTCTCAGCCGGTGGTCGCGCGGACACGCTCTGCATCACACCCGCCGGCATCATCCTCAAGAAGGGGTGCACGCTGTGAGCTCGCTGCGTTCTTCCTCCTCATCCCGCATGCGCCGACATCAGTCAGGTGGACAGCGCCGGCGCGACGGCATCACGCTCGTCGAGATTCTCATCGCCATCACGGTGCTGCTGGTCGGTGTGGGCGGACTGCTCGGCACGTCTGGCTCCGTAGGCAAGCAGATGGCCGGCGGCAATGTGCAAACCGTGGCTGCTGGCATTGCGCAGGCCCGCCTGGATTCACTCACCAGTCTGTCCTGCGCCACACTCGATGCCGGCGCCAAGACCGGCAGCACGGCGCTGCGCGGCGTGAAGGAAAGCTGGACCGTGACCGACGGCCGCAACATCAAGACCATCGACGTGCGCATCACCATTCCGCGCCGCACCACCCAACTGCGTTATCAGATGGTGATCCCATGCCGCGATTGATTCGCCCCCGACGGGGCATGACGGTGGCCGAACTGCTGGTGACGCTCGGCATCATCTCCGTGCTCGGTGTCGTGATCTCCCAGCTCATGATGGGGCAGCAGCGCTTCTATCAGCGCACCAACGAACAGATGGGCATGCGGCGCGAACTGCGCTCGGCCATGAGCCTCGTACCGGCCGACCTGCGCTCCATCTCCTCGTCAGGCGGCGACCTGACCGGCATGGGCACGACCGCCATCACCTTCCGCGCGGTGCTTGGTGCATCGATCATCTGTCAGCGCGTGAGCAACACGGTCATTGACCTGCCACCCACGAACATGGCACGCAATACACTCACGGCGTGGTACGCGGATCCGGCCGTGGGCGATACGCTCTGGGCCTTCAACGACAGCCTGTCGCGCGGCGCGGAAGACGATGTCTGGACGCCCCTGCGCATTACCGGTGTCGCGAACTCCCTTGGCTGCACACCCAGCCCGTATCTCGATGTGCTGCTCGACGCCGCCAAGCCACGCTGGCGTCTGACCGTGTCCCCTGCCCTGCCCGACTCGGTAAAGGCGGGTTCCGCCATTCGCATCACGCGCAGCACACGCTATCAGCTCGAACCCCAGGGCAGTGGCAACTACTTCCTGACGCGATCGGAATACCAGGGAGGCGGCTGGACGGCCTCCACACCGGTGTCGGGTCCCTACGCGCCGCCGGTGAGTGGTGAAGGCGGCATCCGCTTCGCGTACTTCGACAGTCTGGGCGCGGCCGTGAACAGCGTGGCCGACAGTCGGCGCGTGGCCCGTATCGATCTGCTGCTGCGCGCCAAGGGTGACAACAGCTCCGGCAAGTTCGGCACCAAGAGCACGACGAACACCGACTCGCTCGCTTTTCGCATCGCCTTGAGGAACCGGCAATGAGCACTCCGCATCCGTCCCCTGTCTCCGAGGCCGACGCCATGTCCACCGCTGCACACGCCGCTGAGGCACCAGTCGAACCGTCTGCCGCCGTCACACGTCGTGCGCGCCGCGGCATGGCCCTGCTGATTTCCCTGATTGTGGTGGTCATGCTGGCGCTGCTGTCCACGGGTGCCGTCATGAGTTCCATGCAGGACTTCCGTGCCGGCCGCAACGCGCTGGTGGAGCAGCGTGCGTTTGCGGTGGCCGAGTTCGGCCTCAACTCCGAGATCTCCAACTGGGATCGCGGGCGGAATCTGCCGCCGCCGCGTGGCATGGCCATTGGCGCCATCGATTCGTCCAACGTGTTCGTGGCGCAGGGCGACACTGCCAAGGTGTACATCCAGCGCCTGACCGAGAACACGTTCTGGGTGCGTTCACTGGGCCGCGCGAGCATCGGCAACGCACAGTTGGAGGCGCAGCGGCAGACGCACATGGTGGTGCGTATCGCCTACCCCAGCATCAATCCGGGCGGCGCCATCGTGACGGCCGGCAACATCAGCGTGAAGGGTTCAGCCGAAATCACCGGCAACAACACCGATCCGACAGGCTGGACGCAGTGCCCAAGCATTGCGGGACGCGACACCTTTGCCATTACGTACGCGCCGGGCAAGGATGTCGACATCCAGAAGCCGAATCTGGTGACCGGTGGCACCAACCCCGACCCGACGGCTGCTGACTCAAACACCTACGTACGCTACGGCACGGAAACGTGGAACTCGCTGGTGGCCAACGCGGACATCAAGCTGAGCGGCGGCACCTATGGCCCGGAGCCCGTGGGCACGGCCACGACGTGCAGTGCGGGTACTGAAAACTGGGGTGAGCCTCTGCGTGGCGGGACGGGTCACATCAAGGGATGCGAAGACTACTTCCCCATCATTTACGTCGACGGCAACGCCGGCCTCTCCAAGGGGCGCGGCCAGGGCATTCTGCTGGTGAATGGCGACGTGCGACTGAACGGCAACTTTCAGTGGTACGGTCTCATCATCGCCCGCGACGACATCGTCAAGGGTAACGGCACCTTCGACATGTGGGGCAGCGCCATGTCGCGCAACGCCAGCGTGAACGACGACAACTCCATCACGGGTAACTCGTTCTTCCGCTGGTCCAAGTGTGCGGTGGAGTCGGCCCTGCGCGGCTCGGCCATTCTCACGCGCACCAAGGAACGGAGCTGGTCGCAGCTATACTGAGCGCTGAGCGCTTCAGGCATCGCGAACCCGCTCATCTCACGGTGAGCGGGTTTCGTGTATCTGCACCACATCGCCAACGCGCAGCGTGCCCGCACCGGCATGGGTGACGTTGACGCCAAAGGCTACGCCGTCCGGCACGCGCCGGTATGCGGCAAATTCACGCAGCGGCTCAACGCCCGCTGTCTGCGTGTCGGGGTCGACGGTGGTCAGCACGCAGCGTATGCAGAGAGAGCCGACTCCCAGGTCGACGCGGCCAATGGTGATGCGCCGCCATTGATCTTCCTCGTGTGGCGCCGTGTGCTCCAGCCAGATATTGGCGCGAAAGCGTCGGCGGTCCATGTGCAGCGACTGTCCACCGGCTCTGAGGCGCTCTTCGAGATGTGCGATACTCGCGAGGCCCAGCATCATGAGCGGTGCCCCATCGGTGAACGCCACCCGCCGATTGGCATGGGGCAAGGGCCCGGCGTACTTGGGCTTGAGTGGGCGCGCGGCGCCGTCATCGAGACGCACCAGCCGCGCGGCGCGACCAATGGCGTCGCTGCACCATGCGGCCACGTCATCTCCGGCGTCGAGCGCCGTCACCACATCACCCCATATCACCACGTCGCGCTGAGGCGCCGACGCATCGGGCACAGGCACAACACAGACGGGCAATTGCGGCGCATGCAGGGCCAGTGCCCCCTCGCGATCACCGGTGGCGAATTGCGGCGTGAGGGTCAGCAGCCGCGGAGTCTCGCGGGCCGTGATGGCTTCACCCGACGGATCCACCAGCAGCCATCGGCGATCGCCAGTCGCGCCGCGATCGTCGAGCGTGATCGCGTCCACTTCGATGCCGGCGGTGGACTTGATGGGATACAGTGTGAGCGCCGCGACGCGGGCGCCTGGATGATCCGTCATGTGTTGCCCTTGGGCGCCCGACGGCGCCAGTGGAAATAAACCGGGAGCCCCGCGATCAGCAGGAGCGCGCCACGCAGGGCGTTACCCGGGTTGGACCAGACCGAACCCAGCACCACATACAGCGCGGCGAGCACAAACAGCGCGGTGCCCCAGGGGTGAAGCGGCGAGCGAAAGCCTTCATGGCGCGGCGCCATGCCCTGCTGCTCCCGGGCGCGGAACACAAACAAGGTGGCCGCCGTGGAGCCAAAAAAGATCCAGTCGGCAAACACCACATAGTCGAGCAACTGCCCGTAGGTGCCAGTGAGCAGCAACAGCAGCGCCACCACTCCCTGCGCCACCAGGGCCAGGACCGGCGTACGGGTGCGCGGATGCAGTGCGGCCATGCCCGCGAAGAACATGCCGTCGGCAGCCATGGCCTGGTACACCCGGGCCGACATCAGAATGACCATGGTGAGAAAACCCACGGTGCTGGTCACGATGCCAGCGGTGATGAGCGTGCGTCCCGCCGGGCCGAGGAACACCTGCATGGTTTCGGCGGCCGGCGCACGACTGGAAGCGAGTCCTTGCACACCGAGCGCACGCAGATAGGCGAGGTTGACGAGCAGATAGGTGGCGGCCACGACCAGCACACCCAGCACCAGCGCCCGCGGCAGGGTGCGCTGTGGGTCCACCAGTTCTTCGGCCACGGCGTTGGTCTGCTGCCAACCGCCAAATGAGAACAGCACGGGCACCAGTGCCGCGCCCATGGCCAGTGCGACCGCCACGGGTCCGACTGGTGTATCGGGCACGGTCGTTGTCGAGGAGGCCGCCAACGCGCTGGTGGCGTCGGCCCGTGGATCCAGCACGAGTGCGGCCAACACCAGCGTGGCGATGGCCGCGAGTTTGAGGATGGTAAGCACGTTGCCCGTGCCCGCCCCTACCTGCACGCCTGCTACATTGACGGCCGTCAGGAGCACAATGAGCCCAATGGCCAGTGGCCGCGCCGTATCGGGTGCCCAGCCCAGCAGCTCCGTGAGATAGTTGGCCCCCGTCATGGCCACCGCCGCGATGGCGCCCGTGGCCATGATGAGGAACAGCGCCCAGCCATAGAGGAATCCCGGGAGCGGACCGTAGGCCTCCCGCAGGTACACATAGGTGCCGCCCGCCCGGGGCAACCGCGCCCCCAGCTCGGCGTACACAAAGCCCCCGATGATGGCGATGACGGCGCCGAGGCCCCATGCGGTGAGCGTGAGGGAGGCCGACCCGACCCGCTGCGCCACCACGGCCGGGGACAGAAAAATGCCGGCACCGATGATGCCCCCAACCACGAGCATCGTGCCGGAAAACGTGCCCAAGCGGGCCGCGTAGCGAACCTGAACCATTTCGCCAACTTGCGCCGTATAACTTTCGATCGCTACTGGCGCTGGTCCCGGCCTCGATCCCGTCACGCATCGTCCCGCTGGACTGGCCCCTTCCCCCTACCCGGCCATGGCTCTGCCAACTTTCCGTCGTCTCCCATCGGGCGGGCGCACCGCCTCCGCGCTTGCCGCCGCCGTACTTGGCGCAGCGGCCCTGTGCACCGCCCCTGCCGCCGTGCTGCATGCGCAGGCGGCTCCGTCCATCCCGCACGAGAAGTACACGCTGCCCAACGGGCTCGAGGTCATTCTCCATGTGGATCGCTCCGTGCCCATCGTGGCCGTGGAGAACTTCTACAAAGTTGGCTCGGGCGACGAAAAGCGCGGCCGCACCGGCTTCGCGCATCTCTTTGAGCACGTGATGTTCATGGGTTCGCAGAACGTGCCCGTGGGCAAGTTCGACGAGTGGCTCGAAGCGGCCGGTGCCAGCAACAACGGCTCCACCAACTTCGACCGCACCAACTACTACGAAACCGGGCCGTCGAACGCCCTGCCACTCATGCTCTGGCTCGATGCCGATCGCATGGGCTGGCTCCTGCCCACCATGGACCAGTCCAAGCTGGATATTCAGCGCGACGTCGTGAAGAACGAGCGTCGGCAGAGCTACGACAACGCGCCCTACGGTCGCGCATTCGAAACCATTCTGCCCGTGCTCTACCCGGCCGACCATCCGTACTCGTGGCCGGTCATCGGCTCGCTCGCCGATCTCAGCGCGGCTGCGCTGGATGATGTGAAGGATTTCTTCCGCACCTACTACGCACCCAACAACGCCACCATCACCATTGCCGGCGACTTCGATCCGGACTCGGCCAAGGCCTGGGTGAACAAGTACTTCGGTCACATTCCGCGGGGCAGCACGGCCATCACGCGGCCCACGACGCCGCCCGTGCGCATCACGCGCGACACGCTCATGCTCATGGAAGACCGCGTGCAGCTGCCGCGCGTGTACTACACCTGGCCCGGCGTGAAGACCTACAGCGAAGACGACGCGGCGCTGGACGCGCTGGCCGACATCCTCGCCAATGGCAAGAGCTCGCGCCTCTACCGCACGCTGGTGTACGACAAGCAGATCGCGCAGGACGTGGGCATGGGCAACAACTCCAACAAGCTTGATGGCATGTTGATGCTCACCTCCACCGCCAAGCCAGGTGTGCATCCCCGTGAACTGGATGCCGAAGTGGCCAAGGCCATTGCGGAAATCGCCGAGCGTGGTGTGACCGAGCGTGAACTCACGCGCGTGAAGAACGGCATGCGCGCGTCCACGCTCGACCGTCTCGCGTCGGTGCTGGGCAAGGCCACGCAGCTCAGCACGTACAACTACTTCACCGGCAACCCCGACTACATGGCGCAGGACCTCGCGCGCTACGAGCGGTTGACCGTGGCCGACGTGCAACGTGTGGCCCGCCAGTATCTGGTGTCCCGCCCCAAGATCGTGCTGACCGTGGTGCCCGAGGGCAAGAAGGATCTCGCCCTCACCAGCACCGCCACCGCCTCACCCGCTGCCGGGAGCACCCGCTGATGCGCCGCGTCCCATTCATACCATTTGTCGCCGCGCGCCGCGCTCTGCTGGCCGCGACTGGTTTGACGACGATGTCTCTTGCGACGGGCCTCGAGGCTCAGCCGGTCGCTGCGAGCCCCACGCCGCCAACGCTGGCGGCCCCCAAGGCCCTCACGCTGCCGCGCATGGTGGAGCGCACGCTGCCCAATGGCCTGCGCCTCGTGGTGGTGGAGCACCACGAACTGCCGGTGGTTGATGCGCAGCTCGTGGTGCGCACCGGCAGCGAAGCCGATCCGGCCGCCAAGGCGGGTCTGGCCACGCTGGTGGCCAACATGCTCGACGAAGGAGCAGGAACGCGAGACGCGCTGGGACTCGCCGAGCAGATCGGTTTTCTGGCCATTCGACTTGGCACCTTCGCGAGCCTTGAGCAGAGCGTGGTGTCGCTGCACAGCACCCGCGCCACGCTCGACAGTGCCATGGCCCTCATGGCCGACGTGGTGCTGCGTCCCACCTTCCCCGAGAAGGAGTTCAACCGCCTGCGCAGCGAACGCCTGACCGCGCTGCTGCAGGAACAGGATCGTGGACCGGCAATGGCCGATCGCGCATTCTCGGCGCTGGTGTTCGGCGAACAGCATCCGTATGGCCGGAGCACGAGCGGATCGAAAGAAACCGTTGAG
Source organism: Gemmatimonas sp. UBA7669 (assembly GCF_002483225.1). Taxonomy (NCBI): domain Bacteria; kingdom Pseudomonadati; phylum Gemmatimonadota; class Gemmatimonadia; order Gemmatimonadales; family Gemmatimonadaceae; genus Gemmatimonas; species Gemmatimonas sp. UBA7669. The sequence goes on from NZ_DLHL01000028.1 coordinate 56,440, forward strand.
CCGATTGCGCTGGAGGACGTGCGCAGTTTCTGGCAGTCGTGGTACCGGCCCAACAATGCCACGCTGGTGCTGGTGGGTGACCTGACGATGGCGGACGCCGAGGCACTGGCCACGCGCAACTTTGGCGCGTGGACGCAGGCCGCCCTGCCGGCGTCGCCGGTCTATGCGTCCAACCGCATGGCGCCGCGCCCCACCACCATTCACATCGTGGACAAGCCCAAGGCCGCGCAGTCGAGTTTCCGTCTTGGCGGCGTGGGCGTGGCGCGCAACACTGCGGACTACTATCCGCTCATGGTCATGAACACGGCGCTCGGTGGCTCGTTCACCTCACGGCTCAACAACACGCTGCGTGAAGTGAAGGGTTACACCTATGGGGCCGGCTCGGGCTTCGGCATGCGCCGCGAGCGTGGTCCGTTCACGGCGCGCGCCGAAGTGGTATCGGCCAAGACCGACTCGGCGCTCATCGAGTTCATGAACGAGCTGCGCAACATCCGCAAGCCGCTGCCCGCTGCGGAGCTCGACAAGGTCAAGCGCTACCTGCAGCTCGGTTACGCGGACGGGTTTGAGAGCACCAGCGACATTGCGGCGCAGGTGGCGAGTCTGGTGCCCTACAACCTGCCGCTCACCACGCTGGGTGCCTTCAACGCCGGCATTGGCAAGGTGACCGCCGCCGATGTACAGCGCGTGGCCGAGCGCTACCTCGATCCGTCGCGACTCACCATTGTCATTGCCGGCGATCGCGCCAGCATCGAGGAGCCGCTCAAGAAGACGGGTATCGCGCCGGTTACCGTGGTGGACATGCGCGGCCGTCCGGTCATTGTGCCATGAACAGGCGCACGTTGACCGTGTACGGCGCCTTGTGCGCCGCGACCTTGAGCCATGCCGTATCGGCCCAGACCGCGCGCGGTGCCAGCAGCACGCAGGCACCACTCACGGTGAGCACCGCGTGGCTGGCGGAGCATGTCAAAGATCGCGACCTCGTGGTGCTGCATGTGGGCAGCAAGGTCGCGTATGACAGCGGACATGTTGCCGGCAGCCGGCATGTCACACTCGATGACATCGCGCAGCCCAGTCGCCCCGGTGCGTTGGCGCTGCAGATGGCCGACGAGGCGCAACTCGATGCCTGGGCCGAGCGCAACGGCATTGGCGATGGCACGCGCATTGTGGTGGTGCCCCACGACACCGTGTTGCAGTCGGCCACCCGTGTGTACTTCACGCTCGCGTATCTCGGTGCCATGGCGCGTACATCGCTGCTTGATGGCAGCTTCCAGGCCTGGAAGCGTGAGGGCCGGCCCACGACTACCGACGCGCCGGCCCCGGTCAGCGGCGTGCAGTTCACGCCGCGCCTCCAGCCCGAACTGATTGCCACGCTGGCGCAGGTGGAGGCCATCACGAAGGATGGCAGCACGCATCTCATCGATGCGCGTCTGCCGCGCTTCTACCAGGGCAACGGCGGGGGCTATCCGCGGCCCGGCCATATCCCGACGGCCGTCAACGTGCCGCTGTCGACGGTGAGCAGCAACGGCTACCTCAAGCCCGCGTCGGAACTGAAGCAGTTGTTTGTGGCGCAGGGCGTCGACGGGTCCAAGCCTGTGGTCACCTACTGTCACATCGGTCAGCAAGCCACCCTGCTGTGGTTCGTGGCCAAGCTGCTGAACCATGACGTGCGCATGTTCGACGGCTCGTTTCAGGAGTGGAGTGGTGCCACGCACTTGCCGGTGGTGGCGCCACCGGGCGCCAAATAGGGTCCACTGTGGTGCACAGAGGTCGGCCTTAACGCCGACCTCTGTCGTTTCGTCCATCAGAACATGCTGATCCTTCTCGCTTCCCTGCTGCTGCAGGCCCCGGATTCTGCGGCGCTCGCGCGCGCGGCACGCCATTTCGAAGAAACGGACGGTCAGGCGCTGATCGTTATGCATGCAGGGCGCGTTGTGCACGAGCAGTATCGGGCCGGTGGTTCGCGAAACACCAGACAACTGCTCGCCAGTGGCAGCAAGAGCCTCGTTGGCCTGGCGGCCGTGGCCGCGGAAGCCGATGGTCTCGTGCAACTGAGTGCACCGGCGGCGCGCTATCTCAAGGACGCGCTGACGGCCGGCACCTTCGCGGAACCGGGGACGGCGTTTCGCTATGGCCCCTTCCCCTTTCTCGTGGTGGGGCAGGTTATCGAAACCGTGCAGCCCCGATCGTTTGCCGAGTATCTCGAGACACGCCTGCTCGCCCCGTTGGGTGTGACGGTGGAGTGGCGTCTGCGCTGTGCCGATGGCAAGCCACAGTTGGCCGGCGGTGCCGCCATGACCGCGCGCGACTGGGCCACACGGGGCGAGTTCATTCGTCTTGGCGGCGTGCACAACGGCCGCCGCCTGCTGCCCGACAGTGCCGTGCGCGCCCTCTTCCGGCCATCGTCCGTCAACCCGGCGCATGGTCTGTCCTAGTGGTTGGCCGGCGCCACCGTTCAGGCGCAACCGGCGCTGGGCCTCGAGGGTGCGGGAGCGACCGGCGCAGATCGGCCGCGCCGCAGACAGGGGGCCGGCATCCTGCGCGGGCGTCGGCGAAATCCCGCGCCTACAGCCAGCACCGAGTTGCCGGACTGGATGCCAGCGGATGTGGTGATGGCCGCCGGCGCGGGGAAACAACGTCTCTACATCATCCCGAGCCGTGGTCTGGTGGTGGTGCGCATGGGTCCCGTGCGTGGTGGGCGTCAGTTCACGGATCTGGCCTTTCTGCGCGCGCTCCTGGGTCCGGCTACCTGAGCCCGGGGCACGAATAGGCTAGATTGCCGGGATCCTTTTCCCGGAGCTTTCGTGAACGTAGTCCCGGGCAGCGAGAGCGCTGCCGGCACGACGCCCCTCGTTGGTGTGGTCATGGGAAGCGCGAGCGATTACGAGACGCTTGCGCCGGCCTGCGAAATGCTGGCCGAACTGGGCGTCCCCTATGAGGCCAAGGTGGTGTCGGCGCACCGCACCCCCGACTGGCTCTTTGCCTACGCCGAGGCGGCGTCCACGCGCGGCCTCAAGGCCATCATTGCCGGAGCGGGCGGTGCCGCGCACCTCCCTGGGATGCTGGCCGCCAAGACGCTCGTGCCCGTGCTCGGTGTTCCGGTGGTCGCCACGCCCCTGCAGGGCATGGACGCCTTGCTGAGCATCGTGCAGATGCCGGCCGGCGTGCCCGTGGCCACGTTCGCTGTTGGCAAACCCGGTGCGGCCAATGCTGCCCTGTTTGCCGCGCAGTTGCTGGCGTTGCATGACGAGCCGCTGCGAGGCCGGTTGGCGAACCGCCGCGTGACCAAGGCGGACGAAGCACTCGCTCGCCCGTTGCCGGCACCCAACGCCATCGCCACTTCGTTCGCTCCCACGCCGCGCTCCCTGTGACAACTGCCAAGCAAACTTCCGCGTCGCCCCTGCCCCCCGGTTCGGTCATTGGCTTTCTGGGTGGTGGTCAGCTCGGCCGCATGACGGCGCTTGCTGCCCGCTCCATGGGCTATGACATCCATGTGCTCGACCCCGAAGCACAGTGCGCCACGCGGCCGGTGGCCTCGCGCACGATCACGGCACCGTTCAGCGACGTGGCCGCGGCCGAGGACCTGGCTTCGCAGTGCGACGTGGTGACACTCGAGATCGAGCAGATCCACCCGGACGTGCTGGATGCGGTGGCCGCACGCGTGCCGCTGCGTCCGGGCCGCGCGCCCGTGTACATCATCCAGGACCGCATCCGTCAGAAGGAGTGGCTGCGCGCGCAGCAGTTCCCGCTCGGCGCATTTGTCGCCGCGCAGTCCGCGGACGACGTCGCAGACATGGTGCGCACACACGGCGCCTGCATCGCCAAGTCCACGCACGGCGGCTACGATGGCCGTGGTCAGGTGCGCCTGCGTGAGCCCGAGCAGGCCGTGGAAGCCTGGCAGGCCCTTGGTGCAAGGCCCTGCCTTGTGGAAGCCATGGTGGACATTCACTACGAAGTGTCGGTGCTGGTGGCGCGATCGCCGTCCGGACAGACGGTGGTGTATCCACCGAGCCGCAATCACCACACCAGCGGCATTCTCACCTGGGCCGTGGTACCGGCCGTCATCAGCGACGAAATGACCTTGCGTGCGCAGACGCTGGCCCGTGCGGTGGCCGAGCGCCTCGACATTGTGGGGCTGTTGGCCGTGGAGTGCTTCGTGACACGCAGCGGCGAGTTGCTGGTGAACGAACTCGCGCCACGCCCCCACAACACGTATCACCACAGTGAGCGCGGACTCGCGACGAGTCAGTTTGAGCAGCTGGTGCGCGCGGTGTGTGATCTGCCACTCGGCGAGCCCACGGTTTTTGCGCCCTCGGCCATCGTGAACCTGCTGGGTGATGTGTGGCTGCAGGGGCACGAGCCGGCAGTAGCCGACGCGCTGTTGGTGCCCGGCACGCGCTTGCATTTGTATGGCAAGGCCGGCGCCCGCGCCGGTCGCAAGATGGGGCATCTGTCGGCCATCGGCGCCGACAGTCAGGAGGCTCTGGGCCGTGTGCTGGAGAGTTATCGACGCCTGTCACCCAGCACGGTGGATAGTTTTGATGTGGAAGAGCCGGTACTCTCGCGTATCAGCTCGTAGCCCCGACTCAGACCCCGACCCAGACCCCGACCCAGACCCCGACCCAGACCCCGACCAAAGCCCCGACCCAGACCCAGACCGCTTTGGTCTGAGATCCCTTCCCTTCCCGCAGTTCACTTTACGCCGTTCAACCTTACGCAGTCCCACCTTACGCCCCTCTTTGGTCCCCCCATGTTTCCTAGAGATTTTTACGAGATCCTGCACATCCTCGGCATCGCCCTGCTGTTTGCGGCAGTCGGCGGCGCGGCCGTGCACGCGGCCAACGGCGGTCAGAAGGCCACCAGCGGCACACGTGGCATCCTGTCGTCGGTGCACGGCCTGGGTGCCCTGCTCATCCTCGTGGGCGGCTTCGGCATGCTCGCGCGCATCGGTTTTCAGCATGGCACCAACTTCCCGGGCTGGCTCTGGGGCAAGATCATCATCTGGCTGGTGCTGAGCGGTATCGCGCTGTTGCCGTATCGCAAGCCGGAACTGGCCAAGCCCTTCCTGTTCATCCTGCCCGCGCTCGCAGGCGCGGCGGCGTGGATGGCCCTGTACAAGCCGTTCTGATCGTCCGATCACGGCACGCAGAGCTCGCAGCACATGAACGTCCTGGTCCTCAATGCCGGTTCGGCCACCGTGAAGTTTCAGGTGGTCGTTACCGATGCCGATCGCATTGCCTGCGACCAGGACGAAAAGCTGCTGCGCGGACAGATCGAGCGCATCGGTGGCGAAGCCGTCATCACGGTGCGTGGCGCCGACGGGGTGAATCGCAAGCGCACCGCGCAGCTTCGTGACATGCGCAGCGCCGTGGAGTGGTTGGTGGGCTTCATCACCGACCCGGAAAGCGGCACCGGCATCAGCTCACGGGCTGAGCTGCAGGCCGTCGGTCATCGCGTGGTGCACGGCGGTGAACAGTTCCGCCGCAGCAGTCTCATCGACGAGGCGGTGCTGCGGGGCATTGAAGAGAACGTGGAGCTGGCGCCGCTCCACAATCCGCACAATCTGCGTGGCATTGATGCCGCCCGCGCGGCGCTCGGCAGTGGCGTGCCGCAGGTGGCGGTGTTCGATACCGCGTTTCATCAGACGTTGCCGGAACACGCGTATCTCTACGCGATCCCGTATCCGCTTTACCGGCGCCACAAGATCCGTCGCTACGGATTTCATGGCACCTCGCATCGCTCCATTGCCTATCGCTTTCGCAAGCTGACAGGCCGCGAGCGCGCGGACGTGCGCATCGTGACCCTGCACCTCGGCAACGGATGCTCGGCCTGCGCCATTCAGGGTGGCGAGTCCATCGACACGAGCATGGGCTTCACACCGCTCGAAGGTCTGGTGATGGGCACGCGCTCCGGCGACATCGATGCCGCGCTGCTGGACTACATTGCCGCCAAGGAAGGCCTGTCGCTCACGCAGGTGGAAGCGCTGCTCAATACGCAGAGCGGCCTGCTGGGATTGTCGGGCCTCACGAATGACATGCGCGACCTGCTGCTGGAAGCGAAGGAAATGCAGGATCGGCGCGCACGGCTGGCCATCGAGATCTTCTGCTATCGCGTGCGCAAGTATGTGGGCAGCTATCTCGCGGTCCTTGGTGGAGCCGACGCCGTGGTGTTTGCCGGCGGCATTGGCGAGAACGCGCCGGAGGTGCGCTCGCGCATAGGCGAGGGACTGGCCTGGGCCGGCCTCCATATCGACGAGGCCGCCAACACCCAGATGGTGGGCGGACACGAGGGGTGCATTTCCACGCCGGAATCGAGCTTGCAGGCCTGGGTGGTACCTACGGACGAGGAGCTGCTCATAGCCCGCGACACCTACCGCGTGGTGACGGGCATCACGGCGCCAAGCTGATCGTCCGGTTTTCTCGGTCTGACATGGACGGGGCTGCCACAAGTGGCCCTTGCGTTTTCTGCCGGACCGACCGATACTCGTGAGGTGCACGGCGGTTTCCCCGATTTGACGGGCCGTGTACACAGCGCCAGCGGCGCTGTCCATCCGTCTAAGTCGAGGTCCCGACGGCCCGCGACGATACAATCGGCGCGGGCCGTCGGCTTTTTTGTATCCGGCAGGCCCGTGGACAGGTGCAGGAAGACAACCGAAGACCGCAGCGTGGCCTCGCCGCCGCGCCGCCGTGGTGATTTGCCGCCGATTGCCGCCACGCAAAACAAGGAGCTAAACCGCGAGCGCGCCCGGCGGCCCTCTGTTGCCGGGCGCGTGTTGTCGTGGGGCGGCACTCACCCACTCTGGAGAGTGCCCCGATGTCCGATGTCACTACGCAGCACGATTCGCAGCACGATTCGCAGAACGAGAAGAGCCGCACCCCCGCGCGCGCCGGGCGCCCGCTGGCCGTGGATACTGTGGCCCTGCATGCCGGCCAGGAAACGGCCGACCCGGCTACCAAGTCGCGTGCCGTGCCCATCTACGCCACCACGTCCTTCGTGTTCGACAGTCCCGAACACGCAGCGGACCTGTTCGGCCTGCGCGCCTTCGGCAACATCTACACGCGCATCATGAACCCAACCACCGACGTCTTCGAGCAGCGCATTGCCGCACTCGAAGGCGGCGTGGCCGCGGTGGGCGTGGCCAGTGGTCAGGCTGCACAGACACTGGCCATTCTCAATCTGGCGCAGGCCGGTGAGAACATCGTCGCCTCCCGCTCGCTCTACGGCGGCACGGTGTCGCTGTTCACGCACACGCTGCCGCGACTTGGTATTCGTGTGCGCTTCGTGGACATTCACGACCTCAAGGCCGTAGCAGCGGCCATCGACGATCAGACGCGCGCCGTGTACGTGGAGACGGTGGGCAATCCGGCGCTTGACGTGCCGGACCTCGAGGCTCTCTCACATCTCGCGCACGAATTCAATCTGCCACTCGTGGTGGACAACACCTTTGCGCCGGTGCTGGTCAAACCCCTGGCGCATGGCGCAGACATTGTATTGCACAGCGCCACCAAGTGGATAGGTGGCCACGGCACCAGCATTGGCGGAGTCATTGTGGACGGCGGGCGCTTCGACTGGGGCGGCACCGAGCGATTCCGGGCGTTCTACCGCGATCCCGAGCCGGCCTACCACGGCCTCAAGTTCGCCGAGGCATTTGGCAACGTGAACGGTGCCAACATTGCGTATGCCATTCGCCTGCGCGTGTTGTTGCTGCGTGACATCGGTGCGGCACTGTCTCCGTTCAACTCCTTCCTCTTCCTGCAGGGGCTCGAAACGCTGCCGCTGCGCATCCGGCAGCACAGCGCCAACGCGCTGCGGGTGGCGCAGTTCCTCGCCTCGCATCCCGCCGTGTCGTGGGTGAGCTATCCGGGCCTGTCCTCGCACGCCACGCATCGCAACGCGGTGCGGTATCTGCGCGGCGGATACGGTGGTGTGCTGACCTTTGGCGTGCGGGGTGGCGAAGCGGCAGCGCGGCGCTTCATCAGCGAGCTCTCGCTGTTCTCCCTGCTGGCCAATGTCGGTGATGCCAAGAGCCTGGTCATTCATCCCTGGACCACGACACACGAGCAACTCAGCGATACCGAACGGCGCGCCGCAGGCGTCACGCCTGACCTGGTGCGGCTGTCTATTGGACTCGAAGACGCGGACGACCTGCTGGCCGACCTTGAACAGGCCCTCGCAAAGGCTGTGGCGTCGGACGCGTCGCGTCAGCTGGCGGCCACGGCAAACGCCAGCGCCAACGTGATTGCCGCACCGGCGCCGGACGAGTCTGCCGCATGAGCGTCGGAACCAGGACCCGTCGCCCGGTCAGTCGCGTGAATAGCCCGGCACGAACAACGGCGGCAAGCAGCGTGGGTGCGCAATCCGTTGTGCCACCCGATTGGCCGGTGGTGGACGAAACCATCACGCTCCCGGGCATCACGCTCGAGGGAGGCGAAACGCTTGATGCCATTCGCGTGCACTATCGCCTTGAGGGCACCGTGGCGGCGGCGCGCGACAACGTGGTGCTGGTGGTGCACGCGCTCACGGGGACCACCGAGGCGACGGTATGGTGGAAGGGTGTCATTGGCGCCGGCCAGAGCATCGACCCAACGCGCCACGCCGTGCTCTCGGCGGCGCTGCTTGGTGGCTGCGATGGCACCACCGGGCCGAGCAACATTGAGCCTGATGCACTGCCGCCAATCACCACGCGTGATCAGGCGCGCGTGCTGGCGCTGCTGCTCGACCTTCTGCGCATTCCGGCACCGCTGCTCGTCTGTGGCGGATCACTTGGCGGCATGGTCACACTGGAGTTCGCGGCGACCTTCCCCGAGCGCACGCGCGGCGCCGTGGTGCTGGCGGCGCCGGCCGTGCAAACGGCGCAGGGGATTGCGTGGAACGCCATCATGAAGCGCGCCATTGCGCTGGGCGGCGCGCGCGAGGGGTTTGCCCTCGCGCGCATGGTGGGCATGCTGAGCTATCGCACGCCCCTGGCCCTCGAACAGCGCTTCGGGCGTCGTCGCACGGCGGCAGGTCACTTTGAAGTGGCCGACTGGCTTGATGCACATGGTGAGCGTCTCGTGGCACGTTTTGATGCCACGAGTTATGGCGCGTTGCTCGACGCCATGGACAGCCACGATGTCGGACGCGGGCGTGGCGGCGTGAGTGCGGCACTCTCGCCCGTGGCTGACCGGCTCACCGCCGTTGGCATTCCGGGTGACCTGCTCTATGCCGACGAGGCCGTGCGCGAATGGGCCGACGCCTCTCGCGCCACGTACCGCGAGCTCACGTCCGTCCACGGACACGATGCCTTTCTGCTCGAAACGGCCAAGGTGTCGCGCATCATCGAGGAGGCCCTCGACGCGGCGGCGCGCACTCCCGTGTCGACGCCGGTCGTCAATCCGCGCGCGGTATCGCGCCACGTCGCACGTCCGCGGCTGCGTCGGGTGGCACTGGCCGGCTGCGGCTTTGTCGGTGGCAGTCTGCTGGAGTTGCTGACGGCCCGTCACGAGGAGCGTCCCGGTCAGGTCAGTGTACCGCGCGTGTTGGTGCGCGACGCCGAGCGCGAACGCCCTGCGCTACAGCAGGCCATTCGCAGTGGGCTCGCGCCCGCCAACGCCTGCATCACCGATCCGCACGCCTTGCTCGATGACGACATTGACGTGCTGGTGGAAGCCATCGGCGGTACGGAAGTCGCCGCCGATCTGGTGGAGGCCGCCCTGGCCCGCGGCATTCACGTCGTCACCGCCAACAAGGCGCTGCTTGGCCTTCGTGGTGAAGCACTCAAGGCCAGCGCCGAGTGGCAGCGCAGCAGTCTGTCCTTCGAGGGCGCCGTGTGCGGGGCCATTCCCATCGTGCGCTGCCTGCAGAGCGGCGCGGCGGGTGTGGACATCACGCGCATCACCGGCATTCTGAACGGCACCAGCAACTTCGTGCTGCAACAACTTGCCGCAGGCCAAACCCTCGGCGAAGCCGTCGAGACCGCGCAGGCGCTGGGTTATGCCGAAGCCGACCCCACGCGTGATCTGAATGGACAGGATGCCGAGGACAAGTTGCGCATTCTCTCATGGCTGGCCTTCGGTGTGGCGCCCCACGCCCTCGAGGTGCGACGCCGTGGACTCGACGAAGACGTCGCGCGCTGGGCCCGGGACGTGGCAGCATCCGGAGACCGCGTGAAGCTGCTGGCGTCCGTGCAACGCGTGGGCGAGCAGCTCATCGCGCGCATCGAACCCACACGCGTGGCCGCAAACGATGCCTGGGCGCAGGTCGACGGGCCATTCAATCGCATTGTGGTGGAGTCGCGTTCCGCTGGAGCCCTGGTGTTTCAGGGACCGGGCGCCGGCGGACTGGCTACAGCGGGTGCGGTGCTGTCCGACCTCCTGCCGCTCATTGCGTGATGTGCGTGGCAGCGCATGCGCTCCGCGGTGAGCAATGCCGCGCTCTTCCGGGTCTGACATGGGACTTGCCCGATCTTTGTATTTCGCGACCTCGCAGTTCAACGTTGACTGCGTTTCTCTGCGAACTCTGCGCCCTCAATTACTCTGCGTGAGTTGTTGACGTTCTTGCCAATGCCATCAATGCTGTGGTGGTCCGCACGTTCGTCAACAGCCTTGTCGCGGATGACACGGATGGAGCGGAAACCGCACGGATCAACTGCTCGCAGTGCTCTGGTTCCAGTGCGTGGGCTGACATCGTGAACAGCCCACGCAGGGTGAAAGAGGGCGCAAAGGCCGCGACAAGGCAGTTCAACCCCGACCGCATCTCTCACGGTTTGATGCCTCGGGCTTCGAGCAGAGGACGCACGGAATCGACGGGTAGCGGCCGCACGGTGCCCGCGCGGCTGCTCACCGGTGTGGCCATGAGCATGGCGTTGTACAACGCCTCCTCGGTGGCTTCCGTCACGGCCTGAAACAGGGCCGACATGGCGTCGTTGCCCAGCTCGTCGTTGGTACTGACCGACGCATCGGGTGAGCGACGCACCCTGGGGTTGGTGCTGAAGGCCAAGACGTAGTCGCCCGAACCGTTCGACGCACTGGAGCCGGTGCGCGCGAGCCCCATGATCGCGCGCGCTCCCAGGCGTTCGAGATTGCGCGCGAGAAGCGGTGCATCGGTGGCAATGACAATCATGCACGATCCGTCGCCCCGCTCCGCGCCGGCATCGCCCGGCGACCGACCGGCTGCATCCCGCTCGACATCCCGCTGAAAGGCATACCGTCCGAGCAACGGTCCTACCGGCACGCCCGCCATTTGCAGCACTCCCCCGTAGTTGCCCTGTACCAGCACGCCCACGGTGTGGCCACCGAGTGAGGCCGGCAGACGCCGCGACGCGGTGCCGATGCCCCCCTTCCAGCCAAACATGACCGTGCCGTGTCCGGCGCCGACACTGCCTTCGGCCACCGGCCCGGTTGACGCGGCAGCCAGGGCCTGCTGCACGGCGGCGGCCATGCCGGGCCGCGCACGCGTCGCATTGAGCGCGCCGTCGTTGGTCTCGCCAACCACGGGATTGATGGACCGCACCGAAGCGTTCTCCGGCCGCGCCATCATGTACTGCGCCAGGCCGTCGCCCACCTGCCAGATGCACAGCGTGCAGGTCAGCAGCAGCGGCGTCTCCAACTCGCCCAGTTCCCGCAACTGCGTCACGCCGAGCAGCTTGCCGAAGCCATTGCCCACATGCAGCGCGGCCGGGACCCGCTCACGAAACAGGTCGCCGCCGTGCGGGAGAATGGCCGTGACGCCGGTGCGAATGGAGTCGCCGTGGGAAACGGTGGCATGTCCTACCGCCACGCCGGCTACATCGGTGATGGCATTGAGTGGCCCCGGCCGGAACACTCCGGGCGCGATGCCCAGCGTCCGGGCGCGAACCTGCGCCGACAGGGTGGCAGGCACAAGGCAGGACAACAGCAGGAGGGCGCGGCGCATGGCGGGGACCTTCGAAGTACGGAGCAGGCAGCGGAGGGGCGGCGGAGGAACGGCAAAGCCGTAACGGAGACCGCCGTGGTGACCGATGTAGATTGCAGCATGTCGCTGCGTCCCGTCTATGGCCACCAGGCCATACGTCATCGCCTTGCCACTGCGGCCGCCGAAGGGCGGCTGCCGGCCAGCCTGTTGCTGCAGGGCCCTCGGGGCGTGGGCAAGCAGCGTCTGGCCCTGTGGCTCGGGCAATTGCTGCTCTGCGATCAGGCCCTGTCCGAACGCGCTATTGAACCCTGCGGGCAGTGTCCCCAGTGTCGCTATGCGGAGCGCGGCATGCACCCCGACCTGCACTGGGTGTTTCCGCGCGCAAGGCTCAAGGAAAGCGACCCCGACGCCCAGGATGCCAAGGAGGACCTGGGCGAGGCCATCGCGGAACGCATGGCGGCCGACGGGCTCTGGGGACCGAGCAACGGCACCGAGGCCATCTACAAGTACATGATGCAGATGGTGGTGCAGCATGCGGCCCGTCGCCCGGCCATGGCGCGGCGCGCGGTGTTTGTGCTGGGCGACGCGGAACGCATGGTGCCCCAGGAATCGAGCCCCGAGTCGGCCAACATGCTGCTCAAGCTGCTCGAGGAGCCGCCACCGGGCACGACGCTCATTCTCACGTCGAGTGAGCCGGGCACGCTGCTGCCGACCATTCGCTCGCGCGTGGTCTCGGTGCGTGTCCCGGCGCTGGGCCGTGCTGATGTCGACGCGTTTCTGAATGACGCGGCCGTAGCGCGCGCCTTGTCGCGGGTGCCTCGCGAGGAGCAACTGGCACGCGCGGGCGGCACACCGGGCGCCCTGTTTGGTGGAGAACCCATGCAGGGCGCCTTTACTTCGGCGCGACTGCTGCTCGAAGCGGCCCTGGCTCCCTCAACGCCCGACGGTCAGGCGCAGCGTCTCAAGGTGGCTGCCAAGCAGGGCGTCGCCGGCGCGCGTGGCGCATTCAGCGACATGCTGGACGCACTAACCCACCTGCTGCATGCACGCACGCAACAGTTGGTGGCGCAGGGTGCCGAGCGCGAAGCGCGACGCACAACGATGGCGATTCCTGTCGTGGAGCGCGCGAAGGAACTAACACAACGCAATGCGATGCCCAACCTGCAAACGGCTGCGCTGTTGGCCGATTTGCATCGACTGCTGAGGTCATGAGTACGCCACATTCTGGTCCAGATTCTGGTCCCGCCACGCCCCCGGATTCTGCCCGCGCGGAGGTCGCGCGTGACCTGACGCACACTGATGGGGCAGGAAATTTTCGCATGGTGGACGTCGGCGACAAACCGATTTCCGTACGGTCGGCGTTTGCCTCCGGTTCGATTCGAATGGAGGTGGACACATTTAAAGCCATACGTGACAATACCTTAAAGAAGGGCGATGTCATTCCGGTGGCCCGACTGGCCGGAATTCAGGCAGCCAAACGTACGGCTGAGCTCGTTCCGCTCTGTCACCCCTTGGCGTTGTCCGGGGTAGAGGTCCGGGTTAGTCTCGATGAATCCCTTCCCGGTTGCCGGGTCGAGGGATTCGTCAGAACCACCGCCCAAACCGGGGTGGAGATGGAAGCGTTGACAGCCGTGTCCGTGGCGTTGCTCACGATTTACGACATGGCCAAGGCTGTCGACCGGACCATGGTGATTTCCGACATCGTGTTGCGCGAGAAGCGCGGCGGCACGAGGGGGGACTTCATCGGCGGTCCGTGACTGACCAGCTGAACGAGAGGGTTCATGCACAACGTTGACGATAGCAGGACGAAGACAGACGCGGAGTCGCGTCGGCGCCGCATGCAGCGCCGCCGCAACATGCGTCAGGCCAAGCGCAGTTCTTTGGCCGTGGTGGTGTTGGCGCTGGTGTTGGTGATGATGGAGCGTCGTGGTCCGCGCCCTGAGGGGGCAGAGACGCCGCTTCCGTCTGTGGGTGAGGTGCTCGGCTTGCACGGTCCCACACAGCCTACGGTGGCCGCCGCGCCGCGTGTGTTGCGTCAGGAGCCGCTGGCGGCCATTGCCGATCAGCCCATGTGGCGCCGCGCCGGTGAGGTGCTCAAGCGCGGCAAGACCAGCCCGTCTGCCACGCAGATGGCCTCCGGTCAGCTTGCCGGTCAGATACCAAGCCAGCATGAGTATCTCAACCGCTGGCAGGCCATCCAGAGCTACAGCACCCGCTACCGCATCAAGACCGATCTGGCGCGGCGCATCTACGATGCCTCAATCGCCGCCGGCATCGAGCCGGAACTCGGCTTCCGCGTGGTGCGCGTTGAGAGCGTGTTCGACCCGCGCGCCGTCAGTTCAGCGGGCGCCATCGGTCTCACGCAGCTCATGCTGGGCACAGCCCGGGCGTTCGAGCCCCGCATCACGCGCGAAGACCTGCTCGATCCCGACGTGAACCTGCGCATTGGGTTCCGCTATCTGCGCGGCCTCATCAAGCAGTACAAGGGCGACTTGATGCTGGCGCTGGTGGCCTACAACCGTGGCCCGGTGGCCGTGCAGCGATCGCTGGCCATGGGCGTCAGCCCGGCCAACGGCTACGAGAAGCTGATCACCCGCGGGTATCGCGGAAACGGCATTCTGGATTAACAGCAAACGGCGACAGCCGTAACCCGGAAGCCGGGTTCGGAAGCCTCAACCCAGGAGCCGAAGGCCCGGCAACGCGCCGTGCTGTTTGTTTGGCTTCTGCGGTAAGGCTCCCGACCCCGGCTTCCGTTTCGTGCTACCGCTTCTTGCTGTTTGTGCTTCGCACGACCAGTGTCTGTCCCGCCAGAATGCGATCGCCGCGAATGCGGTTGAGTGAACGCAGGCGGGACTCCGTGATGCCATAGCGCCGCGCAATGCCGCCGATGGTCTCACCGCGCCGCACCACGTGCACACCGCGACTGGTGGACGTGGCCACCGCCGTCCCGTACTTCTCGATGCCCGGGTCCGGCACATTGCGCGCGAAGGCCAGCGCCGACTTCATGGGGATTCTCACCGTCTGCCCCACCACCACATTGCCCTTCTTGGTGGTGCGCAGACCGGGATTGAACCAGCGCAACTGGGCCGAGGTTACGCCATGCTGCTTGGCCAGGGCCGCCACCGACTTGCTGGTCTTTACCTTGACCGCGCTATAGCCGCGTCGATCAGCCTCGGGCAGCGCATCAAGCGCCGCACGCACCCGATCGCCGCTGCCGACCGGCACCCGAACCCAGATGGCCGCGTCCGGCGGTGTCACGCCGCGCAGAATGGCCGGATTGAGGTCGCGCAGCGTATCGACGGGTACGGCCCCCGCATCGGCCACCACACTCATGTTGCTGCCAGCCGCCACGAGCACCGAGTCGTACGCATAGGGAGCCAGTGAATCCACCTGCAGTCCATGGCGCTCGGGCACCTTGGCCACCAGGGCCGCCGCAATCAGTTGCGGCACGTAGTTCTTGGTTTCGGCGCGCAGATAGTCCTGCTCCGCCAGGGCAAAGAAGCGATCATCGCCTTCACTGCCCTCGAGCGCGTCGGCATAGCGCGAGAGTCCGCGCGCCACACGCCCGGGCCCGCCGTTGTACGCGGCCGCGGCCAGATAGAACGAACCAAACTGCTTCTGCAGATAGCCCAGGAAGCGAATGGCCGCATCGGTGGAGCGCGCGGGGTCCCGCCGTTCATCCATCCACCAGTCCACGCGCAGCCCCACATCGCGCGCCGTACTGCTCATGAACTGCCACATGCCCACCGCGGCCGCGCGCGAGTAGGCATTGGGGTCGTATCCACTTTCAATGAACGCGAGGTAGGTGAGGTCCTCGGGCATGCCCGCCTCGCGCAACTTGCTGCGGATCATGGGCTGGTATCGCGTGCCTCGCGTAAGCCGCGACACGGTGCGCTCGCGCGCCGTGGTGCTGAAGAGCGAGACATAGTGCGCCACCCGCTCGTGGGTCTCATAGCTGCGCACGTCGATGTCCCAAGTGGGCTCGTCGCTTGCGGAATCCGCATTGGCCACCGCCGTCGAATCACCAAAGACGGCCACGGCGGCCTCCACCACTTCATCACGGGGCGCTGACGCGGCCGGCGCGCTGGGCGGCCTAGGGGTCGGCCGGGAGGCGGTGGCGGTGAGTGGCTGGGGCGCAGCGTCCGGCCCCAGCGCAGGGCGCAGACCGGGCTGACAGGCGGTGCTGACGGCGACGCCGCACATCATGACCAGCGCGCGCAGGCGCCCGTCGCGGAACGTCGACCACAGCCCCGCGCGCAGGAAGGGGGCGGCAGGGTTCACGCCAACAACCTACCCCGATCGGCTCGCTTCGGACACCGTGCCGGCCCCCGGAAATGGGGATCGGCGTCACAGAGCGGGCGTGTGAACTAGCGCGGGTGACAGGACGGGCCGGCTGACAGATGCGGCGCCACGAGGCGGTTCACGGCCTGCAGGGCCGCCCGGGCAGCGGTGGTGATGGGGTCGCCTTCGTCCACGGCGGCGCCAATGACCTTGGTGCCCGCACCGGCCACACGGACCACGGCCGCCACCATGATGACGGTGGCATCGAAGGCCCGCACGGGCTTCGCGCCAATCAGTTCAAAGGTCAGGGCATGGCCCGTGGCCTGGGCCAGCGCGTCGAACGTGGCCAGGGCGGCCAATCGCAGGTCGCCTCCCGGGCAGGTGCTGCCCTCGTGGGTGGCGGTGAACTCATGACCAGCTTCCAGATCTGCACCGCACGCCTCGGCAGCCCCAACGAAGCGCACCCGAACGCGCGAACGCGCACCGGCCAGCAACTCCAGCTGACAAGCATCCAGCCGAAGTCGCGCCGCGTCGGCCACCACGGTCTGCGATGTGTTGGGTAGAGGGAGCATGCGCAAGACGACGATCAAGCACCGCGTTCAGTAACGGTCGCGGGTGACCCACCACCGCAACGGCTGGCCTTGGACATTGGCCCGACTACGCGTCCGCCACCACGCCCGCTTCCAGCGCAAAGCGCGTGAGTCCGGCCACCGAGTGGATCTGCAGTTTGCGCATGAGACTCTCGCGATGCGCTTCCACCGTGCGGCGACTGATGCCCAGCTCGGCCGCTATGGCCTTGTTGGTCAGCCCGCGCGCAACACCGCCCAACACGTCCTTCTCGCGCGGCGTGAGTTGATCGAGCTGCGAGGCCGGGGTGTTGTCCACTACGGCGTCGGCCGAAGAAAGACGGCGCACGACCGCCGGACTGAAGAACGTGCCACCGGCGTGCACGGCACGAATGGCGGCGCGCAACTCCTCACCGGCGGAGTCCTTGAGCAGATAGCCGTGTGTGCCGATGCGCATGCCTTCGCGCACGTACTCGCTCTGGTCATGCATGCTCAGCAACAGGACGCGTGTGCCCGGCAAGGCCTCGAGAATCCGACCGGCCGCCTTGAGGCCCGTCTCCTCCGGCATGGTGATGTCGAGGACCACCACATCGGGCGTGAGCTGCTGCGCCAGCTCCACGGCCAGGCGACCATTCGACGCCTCGGCCACCACTTCGATGAGCGGGTCGGCGTCGAGCACGTAGCGCAGCCCCTCACGCACGAGGGCGTGGTCGTCGGCCAGCAGCACACGAATACGGGGAGCGTCGGTCACGTTGGAGAGTCGGGTCACGCGGGAATGGGGACGCGGATGAGCAACTCCGCGCCGGGATCACGATTGGAAATCTGCAGCGCGCCGCCCGCTGTGTGCAGGCGCTCTCTCATGCCGGTCAGTCCCATGCGCTGATCGGTGTCAAGCAGGCGACCACCCGGCGCCGACGGGAAGCCACGACCATCGTCGCGTACACGCAGGCGCAACTCGCCATCTGCGACGTGGAGTTCCACCTCCACCGTCGAAGCCTCGGCGTGGCGCAGCACATTGGACAGGGCCTCCTGCAGCGCACGGAACACCGCCAGTTCTGCTTCACCCTCCAGCGCCGGCAGACTGGGCGGCGCCACAAATCGCACCTGAACACCGGTGCGCTCGGTGAATTCCGTCACCAGCGAATTGAGGGCGGGCCTGAGACCCAAATCATCCAGCAACGTGGGCCGCAGGGCACTCGTGACTTCACGAATGCTCGCAATGCCGGTGTCCACCAGAGACAGCAGACGATCCAGGCGCGGCCCCGCCTCCGGCACCAGCGAACCACGCAGCGCCTCGAGCTGCATCTTCACGGCCGAGAACACCTGCGCGGTTTCGTCATGCAACTCGCGCGAAAGCCGGCGTCGCTCTTCTTCGTGCTGCCGCAGCATGCGTGATGACAGGCGCTCGAGCGCGCGCGTGCGCGCGGCCAACTGCCGGTCGAGTGACCACTGATCGAGTGCCGCGCCAACCTGCTGCCCAAGGGCCAGGAGGAAATCATCATCGAGGGCCGTGAACGGATTGCGCACATCACCAGCCATGATGAGCGCGCCCACCAATTGGGTGCCCGACCCCACGGGCAGCGCCGCAATGAAGGGCTGCTGATCCGTGGACGCCACCACCTGCGGCCGTCGCGTGATGCGCATGCGCGCCAGCGCATCGCGCACGGCCGGCAGCGGCAGTTGCTCTGCCCATTCGGTGCACACACCGGTGCCGCGTACAAAACGTCCGCGTGGTGGTGTGCCGTCATTACCTGACGCCGCTGTTGTGGACAGGGCGCGAGTGCGCGCCGCCTCGAGCACGCGATCGAGAATCTCGATGGGCGACTCGTTGACCTCCCCTGCACCGCCGAGCCGCGCATCGGCACCGTCGCGCGGCGGCGGCTCAAACAGGTACATGGCCGAGCCGCGTACGCCGGGCAGTGCCAGTGGCCGCGACAGCAGGACGTCGAGCGGATCGGTGTCGTTGGTGCGTCGCTGCAGGTCACCCGACAGCGTGGACAGCGCACGCACGCCGCGTCCGAGGTCGTCGAGTACGAGCAGCACCAGGCCCGACGCCACCAGCAGCACCATGGCGATGTCGAGGTAGTAGCCCCATGGGGTCCAGGCCCCCTGCGCGCGCAGGAAGGGATAGTCGAGGTGATGCAGGCCCCAGAGCAGGAAGGCAATGGCCAGCAACCGCGCACCGGGACTGCCCACCACGCGATGATGACGCCAGAACACCCAACCGGTCCACACGGTGGCACCGCTCAGAAACAGCACCGCGGGCAAGGCCGCCGAGAGAAAGCTGTCGAGCTGATAGATGGCGAGATACGACCAGAGCGGCGGGAAAAGCGCCACCAGCAGGTAGCTGGGCCGTGCCTTGGGCTGCCGCAGAAACACCAGCGAGGCCCAGAGCAGCACAAGGGCCGTCCATCCCGTCGTGACCTGATGCCAATACAACCACACGCGCTGACCACTGAGCAGAAAACTCAGGATGCACAGCAGCCGTGCCACATACACGCCCCAGGCCACGGCAAACCAACCGAACCAGGGCCGGCGATAGCGCGCGTAAAGATGCGCGCAGAGCGCCGCCACGCCCGTGGTCACGACCCCCTGCAACAGGATGGCCGCGAGCTCGGTGGCCACGATGGCCGGTGGCTCCACGGGCAAGTCCACCTGGAGCCGCGCCACGATCCACGGCAGGAGCAGCACGCCAGCAACAGTGGACGTCACGCGCTCAATCGACCGTCACAGGTGGTGTACCGCTGGCGCCCACGTGGTACACCGTGCGCGACGGGAAGGCAAAACCGCTGCCGTGTCGCCGCACGATGCGCATGAACTCCAGCATCATGTCGTGACGATACTTCACGAACTCGTTGATGTCGGTGGTCTGAAACCAGCAGGTCACGTTCATCCGAATGGCTGACTCGCCGAAGGCCGTGAGATAGACCCGCACGCGCTCGGGCCAGATGGCCGGATGCGCGCGCAGGGCCGCTTCCACGTCGGCTCGAATGGTCTCGAACTGCTCCGGGGTCGTGTCGTAGGTGAGATCGAGATCGGTACGGAAGGCCATGCGATCACGTTCACCAAACGTCTCGATGCGATCGTCGGCCAGGCGCCCGTTGGGCACCCGCACCACCGTGCGCTCAATCGTGCGAATGCTGGTGGAGCGAAGACCAATGCGTTCCACTTCGCCCTCGGTGGTTCCAACGCGCACCCAGTCACCCACGCGAAACGCGCGATCGGCCGCCAGACTCACACTGCCGAAGAGATGCTCCACCGTCTTTTGCGCGGCGAGTGCGACGGCAATACCACCAATACCGAGACCGGCCAGCAGAGTCGTGACCGGATAACCGAACTGCGAGAGCGCCACGAGCAGCGCCACAATGGCCAGCGTGACACGCAGAATATTGGACAAGAGCGGCACGAGTGTGCGCGCCTGACTTTGCCCTGTGGCCACCGCCGACTGCACCAGGCGCTGCTGCACCAGACCGATAATGCGCAGCAAGGCCCAGAAGAGGGCTATCAGCGCGAGTCCACGGACCAGCGCCGAGAGAAACCCATCCACGCGAGGATTGAGCTGCAGCAACCCCAGCACCGGTAGCGCCACGATGGACCCGGCCCACAAACGAAACGGGCCGCGCAGGGACGCCAGCAACAAATCATCCCAGTCGGTCACGGTGCGTCGCGCAATGCGTCCAAGCACGGCACGCAAACCGGCGCCAAGCAGCCACGACACCAGGATCAGCAGCGGCAAGGCAATGGCCAGCGCCACCCACTGCCAGTAGAACACGTTGAATGGTCCCTCACGCATCATCGACGCCGGCAGGCGATCACGCAGAAACGGCGCGCCAAGCTCGTCGTACCAGGCATCGACCTGCGACACGGTCCCCGCAGCAAACTGCCAGCGCACGGCACCGCTGGTGCGCGCCGTGCGCACGAGTCGAACCGCAACGTCGCCACCACGCGTGGCAATGCTGCCCACAACATCGCTGGTGATGTCACCGTCGGTGGTATCGCCAATGGCCAACGGAGACAGCAGTGCGGGATCAAGCGCCAGTCGCTGGTCGAGCACCACCTTGAACCGACGGGCGAGCTGCGGACCGCGGCTGGTGGCTGACGGCGAAAGCGCGAGATAGCTCGCCGCGGCGTCAAAGTCGCCCGTATCGGCGAGACGCAGAAATTCCTGCACGGCCGCACGCGGTGAGGCCGACGACACGGCCGGCGGCGCGGCGCTGTCCGGGGCTGGCTTGGATGAACCGCCAAGGCCGAACTGTGCGGTGACAGAGGCAAGAGGCAGGGCGAGGGCGGCCAGCGTGGCCAGACCGATCATCGCCCCATGGGCCAGTGGGCCCCAAAGGTGGCGCGCCGGGCGCACCACGGGTCTCAGGCAGCGAAGCATCTCGCAAGATAGCCAATGACAGGGGGTTACCGAACCCGCGAGGCAAAGATCCCTGGGTCATTTTCCACAGAACCTGTCGCCGGGAAGTGACCGGGGTGGGGATCGAACCCACGACCTACGGATTAAAAGTCCGCTGCTCTACCGACTGAGCTACCCGGTCCAACTCCCACGTGCGAAGAACAATGCAGACCAGAACAATAACGGGGCGACCACCATGGCTGGTAGCCGCCCCGTTCTTGCTGATGCCCTGCGTGGCGGCCATCCCGGAGGATGGCCGACCGGACCCGCTTATTCGTTGCCCGAGATGGCGGCCACGGTGGCCGTACCCATGCCAGCCGGCGTCTCGACCACAAACACCACGCGGCGGTTGAGCTCCGCACCGCTCTCGTCACCCTTGGCACCCGGCTTCACGAGACGGGTCTTGCCGTACCCCACCGTGCGCAGCGAGGCGCCATCGAGGCCCTTGCTCACGAGGAAGTCGCGCACCGCGTCGGCCCGCTCACGCGAGAGGCGCAGATTGTAGGCCGCGCTGCCCGCCGGGTCAGCAAAGCCTTCGATGGTGATGGTCGCGCCCTTGTAGTAGTTGGACGCCACCTGCGCGAAGCGCTCCAGCGCCGCTTCGTCCTGCTGACGCACGGCCGCATCGTCAAAGCCGAAGTGCACCGGCATGGCGAACTTCACCTGGTTCTCCATGGCCGTGATGCGCGCGCCGAACTCGTTGCGCAGGGTGCCCAGGTCGTTGCGCAGGGCGTTGAGGTCGGTACGCAGCGCGCCCACCTCGGTGTCAATCTTCGTGCGCAGCGAATCATCGCCCGCCACACGCTGACTGCGCTCGGTAGACAGCGCCACGCGCTGCTCCTCGAGGCCCTTCCGCACGAAGCCCTTCGTGGCACAGGCGCTCAGCGTGCTCACCGCCAGCACCGTCATCGTCGCAAACCGGATCTTCTGCATCGCTGTCTCCTCCCATGGATTGATCGCTCTTGGCAGCGCGTCGTCACACTGTGCGCCAGCGCGCCCGCCACGAAAGGAAGGTCGTGCGCCAGGACCTGTGGCGCCGTGCGCTTCATCACGAAAAACCCGCCAATTTGTGCGAAAGGTGACAGCAGTCACGCGATTCGCATGAAGAAAACATTACGGCGTGGGCTTGGCCAACCACTCGCCGCCGTCGACGACAAAGATGGCCCCCGTAATCCAGTCGCCGGCCGGCGACGCGAGGAAGGCCACCATGTTGGCGATGTCCTGTGGCGTGCCCCAGCGACCCAACGGAATGCCCGTGCGGGCATACTCGGCCATGCGCTCTTCCGCGGCGGCAAAGAGGTCGGGCACGCCACTCTCGGCCGGCGGCGTGAAGGCCTTGCGCACGCCCTCCGTCGGGATGGGGCCGGGCGCGATGGCATTCACTCGAATGCGATCGGGCGCCCACTCCATGGCGAGGGTGCGTGTGAGGGCATCCACACCCGCCTTGGCTGCCGTGGCATGGGCCATGAGGGGCCAGCCCCGATAATGCAGCGTCATGGATGTGCTGATGATGCGTCCCCCGCCCTGCGCCTTCATGACCGGATGCGCGGCCTGCGAGCAGTAGAAGGTGCCGTAGAGATCGATCTCCACGACCGAGCGCCAGGCATTGGGGGACAGCGTGGCGCTGGGCGCGTAGAAGTTGCCAGCGGCGTTGTTGACCAGCACATCAAGACGACCATGTGTACTGGCGACCTCCTGTACCACGGCATGCACCGCCGCATGATCGCGCACATCGAGCGCCACACTGCTGGCCGCATGGCCGCGCTCACGGATGGCCGCCACCGCGGCCTCGTGATGTGCGGGTCGCCGGCTGGCCACGACCACGTGCGCGCCCAGCGCCGCCAGCAGTTCAGAGATGCCGAGGCCAATGCCGGTGCCCCCGCCGGTCACGAGCGCCACCTGCCCCTTCAGCAGGTCGTCACGAAAGACAGAGCGGAAATCGGCGGCGGGAGTAGTCATGGGTCGTCGCTCAAAACAGGGAAGGCTGTTCGTCGAGGCAGAAGCTGCGTCGATGATGGGCCGTGAGCCCGTGTTGCGCCAGCGCCGCGCGGTGCACCGCGGTCCCGTAGCCCGCGTTTCGCTCCCAGGCATACACCGGATAGCGCCCGGCGAGGGCCTGCATGAGCCGATCACGTGTGACCTTGGCCACGATGGAGGCGCAGGCAATCGCGTAGCACTTGCTGTCGCCTTTCACGACCGCCGTGTGTACGCAGCCCAAGGTGCGAAGCGGTTTGCCATCCACCAGCACATGCTGGGGCTGCTGTCCCAATCGCCGATGCAATTGGGCCAGCGCACGCTGCATGGCCAGCACGGTGGCGTGATAGATGTTGAGCTGATCAATCTCACGCACGCTGGCGGCGCCAAGGCCGATGGCTATAGCCCGTTCGCGAATGCGAAGCGCCAGCGCCCGCCGCACCTCCGGCGTGAGCTGCTTGGAATCGTCCACGCCGGCAATGGCCCGCTGCTCGGCGGGCATGACAAGGGCACATGCGACAACGGGGCCCGCAAGCGGGCCCCGTCCAACTTCGTCCACCCCGGCCAGTACCGGCCCGTGGACTGCACGCAGGTTGCGCTCGATGGGGCTCCAACGCGCCATCGATGCGTCGCCGCCTTACTTGGCGGTCTGCGACTTGTGAACGACCTTGCGCTCCTTGATGCGGGCGGCCTTGCCCGTCACGTCGCGCAGGTAGTACAGCTTGGCACGACGCACCGCACCACGACGCACGACGATGATGTCAGCAAGCATCGGGCTGTGCACCGGGAAGATGCGCTCCACACCCACGCCATTCGACACCTTGCGGACAGTGAACGTCTCGCTGACGCCAGCGCCACGACGGGCGATGACCACGCCTTCGAAGGCCTGGATGCGTTCCTTGTCGCCTTCCTTCACTCGCACATTCACGCGCACCGTGTCGCCGGCGCGGAACGGAGTGACGGTCTTCATCCACTCCTTCTGGGTTTCGATAAACGGGTGCATCGTGCAACTCCAGGACATCACGCAGGATGTCCGATTCGAAGGGCTACGGATCCGTCTGACGTTCCCGCGCGATGTCACAGGACGTGACGGAGCGCGATCGAACGACACACGGTGCGAGAGGCCTCGACGCGCACACCGGAAGCGAAGTCTTCCGGGTCGATACCGACGGGGCATCGCCACTGTCCGGGTATGGACAGGACTGTCACGGGCACCGCTGTAACGGGTACAGCGGCTTGCCCCCGTTTCCGGGGGAGCTTTGAAACATAGCCCTGCCCCCCGCTTTCATGCCAGTGGTCCCCGCCCGCGCCACCCGCCATGTTCCGGAGGCTGCCATTCCGACCCACTCCAGCACTCTCCCAATGCCCCCCGAACGCCCTCTGCCCTACCCCGTCACCCGTCGTGTTGATCAGGTCGACCACTACCACGGAACGCCGGTGGCCGATCCATTCCGCTGGCTGGAAGACGACCGCTCGCCCGAGACGGCCGAGTGGGTGGGCGCCCAGAATGCCGTTACCGCCGCGTGGCTGGCGGGCATTCCCTGGCGCGACGCGCTGCGAGACCGCCTCGCGACCCTGGTCAACTATCCCCGAAGCTCCGCCCCGGAGCAGAAGGGGCCGTGGCTCCTGTACGCGCGCAACGACGGCCTGCAGAACCAGCCCGTGTACTACATCCGCCGCGGTGAGGAGGGACCTGAGGAGCTGCTGCTTGACCCCAACCAGCTCTCGCCCGACGGTACCACGCGGGTGGCCGGACTCACCTTCGACCGGCAGGCGCGCTACATCGCCTACATGGTGAGCCACGCCGGTTCCGACTGGCAGCAGATTCGCGTGCTCGATCTGGCCACCCGACGCGACCTCCCCGATGTCATCGACCGGGTGAAGGTCTCAGGCATCGCCTGGCACGGCGACGGGTTCTACTACAGCCGGTACCCGGAACCGGCGGCAGACGCCGGCGAGTACTCGGCGCGCAACGAAGATCATCAAGTGTATTTCCACGCGCTCGGCACCACGCAGGACGCCGACACGCTGGTGTACCACGACCCCGAACATCCACAGCGCTTTCATCTGCTCGGCACGACCGAAGACGAGCGATTCGCCGTGTTGTCCGTGAGCGACCGCGGCCAAGGCAAGGACGGCAACGCGCTGCTGGTGCGTGACCTCTCGGTGGCCGACGCACCCTTTGTGCCGGTGTGGCCGCACTTCGATGATCAGATGTCTGTGCTGGACAATGATGGTGACACGCTGCTGGTGCTCACCAATCGTGGCGCGCCCAATCAGCGCGTGGTGCGCATCGACCCGCGACATGCCGATGAAGCTGAGTGGCAGGACGTCATCCCCGAGCACACCGACCCACTCGAGAACGTGAGCCTGGCCGGCGGTCGTCTCTTTGCCAGCTACCTGCACGACGTGACCTCGCGCGTGGAAGCCTGGCGCTATGACGGCACCCGCGAGCGGGAGGTGCAACTGCCCGGCCTCGGCACGGCCATGGGCTTCATGGGTGAGCGGGATGCAACGTCCGTGTGGTACACCTTCACCTCGTTTACCGCGCCGGCCACGGTGTATCGCTATGTCCTGGCCAGCGGCGAGAGCACGGTGTATCGCGCGGTGACCCTCCCGTTCGACCCCTCGGCGTTCGAGACGCGTCAGGTGTTCGTGACGAGCAAGGATGGCACACGGGTGCCCGCGTTCATTGTAGCGCGTCGTGGTCTGGTGCTCGATGGCAACAACCCGACCATCCTCTATGGGTACGGCGGATTCAACGTCTCACTGCCGCCGCAGTTCAGCGCGATGCGGGTGGCATTCCTCGAGCAGGGCGGCGTGTACGTGCAGGCGAACCTGCGTGGCGGCGGCGAGTACGGCGAGGCCTGGCATCAGGCCGGGATGAAGGCCAACAAGCAGAACGTCTTCGACGATGCCATTGCCGTGGCGGAGTGGCTGATTGCCGAGGGCTACACGCGCAGCGAACGCCTGGCCATTCAGGGCGGATCAAACGGCGGTTTGCTGGTCGGAGCCATCATGACCCAGCGGCCCGAGCTCGCGCGCGTGGCGTTGCCGAGTGTGGGTGTGATGGACATGCTGCGCTTTCACACGTTCACCATCGGATGGAACTGGATTGCCGACTACGGCTCCAGTGATGACCCGGAGGAGTTCCGCGTGCTGTATGCGTACTCCCCGCTGCACAACCTGAAGGATGGGGTGGACTATCCGGCCACTCTCATCACCACGGCCGACCACGACGATCGTGTGGTGCCGGCACACTCCTTCAAGTTTGCGGCGCGGCTACAGGAAGCGCATGGCGGCACGGCGCCGGTGCTCATTCGCATTGAGACACAGTCAGGGCACGGGGCCTCCTCGCTCAGCAAGCAGATCGAGGAGGCCGCCGATGTGTACGCCTTTGTGCTGGCCAACATGGGCGTGACGCCCTCACTCTAGACGGCACGCGTCGTCGCGCCCCGTCGGAGCGATCAACGCTTCGTGAAGGGGCGCGGCTCGGGAAGCTGTTCGGCGAAACGCCAGGGGGCCGCGCCACTTCGGGAGAGCGGTACCCTGGCAAGCCGTGCGCGCACCATGGCAATGGGCATCGGCCCGCCGCGATAGATGGCGTCATGGAACTCGCGATCCTTCATCTTGCCGCTCATGACCAGTTCCTTGTAGAGCGCGCGCAACTGCAGGCCACCCAGCATGTAGGCTGCCTGATAGATGGGCGAATAGCTGCCATTGAACGAGCGGCGCACTTCAGCCTCGGAGTTGGCGCGCTCGAACGGCACCTTGTCCACCAGATATTCGATGCACTGTTCGGGTGTCATCTTGCCCAGGTGGAAGCTGAGCGAGAACACGATGCGCGCGCTGCGGTGCATGCGCCACGCAAGCGCGCCCAGCCGATCTTCGGGCGTGACGTGGAAGTCGCGATCCCAGAGGAACATCTCCCAGTACAGCGCCGCACCCTCGTTCCAGAACGGCGTGTTGAACATGCGCCGATGACTGTTGTAGCGCGCCGTCATGAAACCCTGCAGATGATGGCCAGGGTTGAGCTCGTGAAACACGACGGCGCGTGAGAAGTGCGGGTTGTTGCCCCGCAGGCTCATGGCCTTCTCCTCGTCGGTCATGTCATTGGTGGGATAGCTCACGAGAATGCTTTCGCCACCCAGGAAGAACGGACTCACGCGCTGACGTTCCGGCGACAACATCTCCATGCGCCAGTCCTCACGCGCGAGCGCGGGAATGGTGATCCAGTCATGCCTGGCGAAGAACGCGTCGGCCTCGTTCG
The DNA here is from genome assembly GCF_002483225.1 of Gemmatimonas sp. UBA7669. Taxonomy (NCBI): domain Bacteria; kingdom Pseudomonadati; phylum Gemmatimonadota; class Gemmatimonadia; order Gemmatimonadales; family Gemmatimonadaceae; genus Gemmatimonas; species Gemmatimonas sp. UBA7669. The sequence continues at coordinate 83,798 of NZ_DLHL01000028.1, forward strand.
CCAGATCACGAATGAGATCGATCTGCTTGCCAGGCTCCACGTAGGTGTTCTTCACACGCTCCATGGCCGCCTTCCAGTCGTCACCCAGTCCCATTTCGCGCGCCGCCTTCTTGGCCTCGGCCTCACTGAACGCATACTCGCGTTCCGCAATGGCAATGAGCTCATCGGCCGTGTAGGGAATCATCGCGTGACGGAGGTCCATGGCCAGGCCGTCGGCCCCGATGGGGTCGCCGATGATGGGCTCGTTGGCCTGCGCCGCGTTGCGGGCACCAGCCGCGGCAGCGGCGCCACCTGGCCCGCCGCCTTGCGCCCCGCCCTGCCCCGGCGCCGCATTGCCGCTCGCTACCACGGCCGGTGCTTGGATGCCCACCAGACGCTGCCGAATGGTCTGCGCATAGCGGCGCAGACTTTCGTCGAGCTTCTGATACGGATTGCTGACCCACCAACTGAACAGCGGGTCGTAGCCGTTGTAGTAGCGATACCAGATGCCGACCGTGTTGCGCAGCACATCGAGGCGCTCGGCGGCACGGTTGGCCACCGTACGCGACACACGCGGCGCGGCCGGTCGCGCGGCACGCGACGAGTCACCGGCAGCGGCACGTTGTGGCGCGCTACTCGCTTCGAGCGTTTGCCGCAGGCTGTCCACCTGTTTGGTGAGCGTGGCAAGCAGACGCGCCGATTGTTGCGCGTTCACCGTGACCAGGTCACGCCGCGTTTCCTGCAGGGCCAGCAATTGATCGCCAAATGGCAGCAGCGGCGCGACCTCCGCCAACTGCCGGTCTTCCCGATCCATGAGCTCGAGCTCATAGCGCAGGTGGTTGTCGAGCAACACATAGTCCACCTTGCCTTCCTGCGACAGCTTGTCGAAATCCGACTCGGCCAGTCGCTTGCGCCAGTTCTCCCAGAAGGCGCGCATGCGCGTCCGCTGCGAACGCGAGTCCGGTGCATCGTAACGACGCTGCAGGGCCTGCTGATCAGCCGAGAAACGGGAAATGACATCGGCCAGCTCGCTCGTGGTGCTGCCGCGCAAGGCCGCCAACGACGGGACACTCGCCGTCGGGTCTGCAGGGAACTCCTGGCGCGTGGTGGGCTTTACACCGCCAGGTTGGGCGATGGCTGCCTTGGTACTGGCGAGGCTGGGGAGCAGCAGGGATCCGGCAAGCAGCAGGCGCAGGCGATCAGTCACGACGGGTCTCCGGGTGGGCAGCAGAAGCAGCGGGTCGGGCAGAATCTGCGGCACCGCCACGTTTTGTGCAGGGGCAGCCGACGATCAGCCGCCGGACGCGATGGTTTCGAGGGCCTCCCAGCGGTCCATCAGCTCCGGGATTTCCACCTCCAAGGCCTCGAGCCGGGACTTGAGAGACAGCACCCGGGGCCCGTCGCGCAACACGACGGGATCGGCCAACAGCGCGTAGGTTGACTCGCGTTCGGTTTCGAGCGCTGCAATGCGATCGGGCAGCGCGGCGAGCTCCTGCTGTTCCTTGAACGAGAGCTTGCGTGGCCGCGACTTGGCGGCGGGCGCCGCCGACTGTGCGGGCTTGTCACCAGCGGGGGGCGCGCTCTTGCGCGTCTCCACCGATGCGGCGGGTTCGGGTCGCTGGCGCAGCCAATCGCTGTAGCCACCGGCATACTCACGCACCACACCCTGCCCTTCGAGCACCAGCGTGCTCGTGACCACCGCATCAATGAACGCGCGATCGTGCGACACCAGCAGCAGCGTGCCACTGAACTCGCGCAGCAGCGCCTCCAGTAGGTCGAGCGTTTCGAGATCGAGATCATTGGTGGGCTCGTCGAGCACCAGCACATTGAAGGGCCGGGTGAACAGTCGCGCCAGCAGCACGCGATTTCGCTCGCCGCCACTCAGCGCGCGCACTGGCATGCGCGCGCGATCCGCACTGAACAGAAAGTCCTGCAGGTAGCCGTGAATGTGCCGGCGCTGTCCGCCTACGGTGACCCAGTCGGTGCCGTCCCCCACGCTCTCGATGACCGAGGCCTCGGGATCGAGTTGCTCCCGCAACTGATCGAAGTAGGCGATTTCGAGATTGGTACCGTGACGGACGCTGCCACCAGCCGGGGTGAGTTCACCGAGGAGCAGCCGGAGCAGTGTGGTCTTGCCCGAGCCATTGGGACCAATGAGCCCCACCCGATCGCCGCGCATGATGGTGGTGCTGAGTCCCTGCACAATGCGCCGCTCGCCGTGCGAGAAGCTGAGGTCCTGTACTTCCAGCACCAAGCGTCCGCTGCGATCCGCTTCCTGAATCTGCGCGCGCGTGAGGCCAACCCGTTCGCGACGCTGCGCGCGTTCCACCCGCATGGCTTCGAGAGCGCGCACGCGGCCCTCATTGCGCGTGCGACGCGCCTGAATGCCCGTGCGGATCCATACCTCTTCCTGCGCGAGGCGGCGGTCGAAATCCTCCCACGCCAGGGACTCGGCGTGCAGCGATGCGGCCTTGCGTTCGAGATAGGTATCGTAGTCGGGACCGAAGTCCGCGAGCCGTCCGCGGTCGAGCTCGACGATGCGCGTGGCCACCCGCCGCAGGAACGCCCGATCATGCGTCACGAAGACGAGCGTGAGCCCGTCGTTGATGAGCACCTGCTCCATCCACTCGATCGCGGCAATGTCGAGATGGTTGGTGGGCTCGTCGAGCAGCAGCACGTCGGGCTGTTGCACGAGGGCGCGGGCAAGCAGGGTCTGACGCGTGCGTCCACCGCTGGCTGCGGCAATAGGGGCTTCGGGGTCGAGCCCCAATTGCTGCAGAATGGTTTCCACGCGTCGGTGCCCCTGCCAGGCGTCGGCGGCGTCGAGCGCGCGATGTGCGCGGTCGAGTGCGGCGAGTGCGGACTCCGTGGCCTCGTTTTGGACCCGCTGCACGGCATCATGGTAGGCCGACAGCAGTCGTCCGGTCGCTCCCAGCCCTTCCGCCACCACATCAAAAATGCGTCCGGTGAGTGTACGCGGCACCGCCTGCTCCAGTCGCGCCACATGCACCCCACCCTGACGCACCACCTGTCCGGCATCAGGGGTCAGCGAGCCCTCGAGCACCTGAAGAAAGGTGCTCTTGCCGGCACCATTGCGACCCAGCAGACAGACGCGCTCACCGGCTTCGATGGCGAAATTGGCGCCGTCCAGCACCGGCGGCCCACCAAGTGCCACGCGTACATCCTGCACCGACAACAGGGCCATCAACGGGCTCCACGCGAAAGCAGCACACGGCGGGCGCTGCTCTCGTTGCCGTTCCGGTCCACGGCGCTCACCCACACCACGGGCGCCTCCGCCAACTCGGCGCTTCCAACCACCACGGCGGTCTGCGACGCCGGCAGCACTTGCGACGTCCACGTCGCGCCGTGTTGCACGCGCACACTGTGCCAGCGGGCCCGCGCACCAGCGGTAAGCCGCAGCACCCACTCACGCGATGTCGCATCACGCCGCAGTGTGGCCGCAGGAGCCGCTGGCCGCGTGCGTCCCAGCCACGGCGATGCGGGCACCAGCGCGTCTGCGGTGTACAGCTCGCGCAGCAAATGCGGCGCTGGGCGCTGGCCAAGACTGTCGTCCGGTGACGGCATGAGTGCCTTCATGGAGAAGAGCACATCGCCGGTGGCGCGCAGGCGTGCGCTGTCCCGCTGTGTGGTTTCGCGGGTGATGCGGATCTGTGCGTTGAGTTCGTCGCGCTTGAAGGTGCCGGCGGAAGCGCGCGAGGCACTGTGCCCCACCCACATGTGCCGGCCTTTGGTGTTCTCGTTCAACCACCAGTCGAGCAGTACCGGATAGCTCTGCGCCGTTTGCGCGATGGGCCAGTAGAGCTGCGGCGTGAAGTAGTCCACCCAGCCCTCGTTGAGCCACTTCTTGGAGTCGCCGGCAAGTTTCTCGTAGGCATCGAAGCCCTGAATGCTCGCCGGATAGCCTGGCCGCCAGATGCCAAAGGGGCTGATGCCGACTTTCACCCAGGGCTTGAGGGCCTTGGTGCGACGGTAGAGGATGCGCACGAACTCGTCCACGTTGTGCCGTCGCCAATCCGAGCGATCAAGTGCGCCGCCGCGGGCGCGATACCGCGCGTACGATGCGCTGTCGGGGAACGGGACTTCCGCGCCGTCCGGTCCCGTAATGGGATACGGATAGAAATAGTCATCGACGTGAACGCCATCCACGTCATAGCGCCGGACGACATCGAGCACGACGCGGAGTGAATGTTCGAGCACACCGGGCTCGCCCGGATCCATCCAGGTGTAGGTGCCGTAGGTGTGCACCCACTCGGGATGCGTCACGCTGAGATGCGTGCGCGCGTGCGGACCGGTGGCGGTGGGATGGCGCGCCCGATAGGGATTGAACCAGGCGTGCAATTCGAGTCCGCGGGCATGCGCCTCGCGCACGGCAAACTGCAGCGGATCATACCAGGGTTCGGGGGCGCGGCCTTCCACGCCGGTGAGGTATGCGGACCAGGGCTCCAGTGTGCTGGCATACATCGCGTCCCCCGCCGGCCGCACCTGAAGCAGTACGGCGTTCATGCGCAGGGCCTTGACCCGATCCAGAATGGCCAACAACTCGGTTTGCTGTTGCCAGGCGCTCAGGCCCGGCCGTGACGGCCAGTCGATGTTGGCCACCGAGGCCACCCACACGCCGCGAAACTCCCGCTGCATCGGCGGGGGGGCGTCCTGGGCAGTGAGCGGGGCGGCCAGCGGGGCCACCAAGAGCGCGCATGCGTGGGCAAGCACCGCCATGATCAGCGCGCGACGAGGCCGATGATGAGATGGAATCATCCGGGAACGATAGCCAATTGGACGAGGGCCCGGAGGCAGTATCTTTCAGTCATGTCCGATAATGATCGCTCCCATCTCAACGACACGCCGGTCCTGCTGTACGACGGCGAGTGCGGGCTCTGTGCTGGGAGTGTGCAGTTCATCCTGCGGCACGAGCCGGCGCACCGCCGCGAGGCCCTGCGTTTTGCGCCGCTGCAGAGTGATTGGGGGCGGCAGGTGCGTACGCGCCACCCCGAACTGGCGGGTGTGGATTCGGTCGTGTGGTTCGAGCCCACGGCCGCCGGTGGACGGGTGCGGTACCACAGCGCTGCCGGTCTGGCGGCGCTGCGGCATCTGGGTGGGTTCTGGGGTGTTCTGGGCGCGCTCGGATGGTTGGTGCCGCGCCCGCTGCGCGACGCGGTGTACCGGGCCATTGCCCGTCGGCGTTTCGATCTGGTTGCGCCGGCCTGCCTGCTGCCCACGCCCGAGCAGAGAGCGCGCTTCTTGGCGTGAAGCGACTTGTATCGGGCGCTGTGGCACCAGCACTCGATTGGGCGGCAGGATCGCCAACAGCTCACGCAGAGACGAGGAGGGCGCAGAGGGCGCAGAGAACTCCGGTCGGGGTTGTGGCTCCGTCGCGGATGACACGGATGGAGCGGAAACCGCACGGATGGATTCCTCCTACGTTTGCTGAAACCTCTTCAAGAATGAAAGTCGAGCCCCTCTGCGCCCTCTGCGCCCTCCTTGTCTCTGCGTGAGCTGTTGACGATCTCGCGGCCGCTCGAGAGCTAGTGTCCGGCCAGACCCGATTCAAACCCTCTGGCCCGTCATTCCGTCCAACCGGTCGTGAAAACTCTGCGCCCCGCAGTCGGGGCTTTCCTTTTCGGGAGTGCGTTCATGACCGGTCGAAGCCTCGCTGCCCAACTCGGGCTGGCGGTTGCTCCCTTGCTCTTGATGGCCCCGTCGCTCGCGGCCCAATCCAACGCGTACACCCTGCGTGGTGAGCGCGTTGCCGTCTACAACGTGGCCGGCGACCTGCGGGTCGAGCCCGGCTCCGGGCGTGATGTGGAGGTGCGCGTCACCCTGCGCGGTCGTGACGCCAATCGCCTGCGCGTGGAGACCGGCAGCGTACGTGGCTTGCCCACGCTGCGTGTGGTCTATCCGGACGACGACATCATCTACGACGGCGGCGAGAGCGGGAGATCACGACGTAGTTCGATGGAAACGCGCATCCGCGATGACTGGACCTGGGGCAACGACAGCGGGCGCGATGGCTGGCTGCGCGACGGACGCCGCATCCGCGTGCGCTCGTCAGGACGAGGCGTGGAAGCCTGGGCGGACATCGTCGTGCGCGTGCCCGAAGGCCAGTCGGCCGACAGCTATCTGCTGGTCGGCTCCCTCTCCGCCAGTGGCGTGCGCGGCAACCTGCGGCTCGATGCCGGTGCGGCGCGTGTGACAGCCGACCGCGTGACCGGAGTACTGCACGTCGATGCGGGATCGGGCAGCGTGGCCCTTCGCGACATTCGGGGCTCACAGCTCACCGTCGATGTCGGGTCGGGCAGCATCGACGCCGAAGACGTGCGCATGGATCGCTGCACCTTCGACACGGGGTCGGGCCGAGTCAGTGGCAGCAACGTGGCCTGTGACGTGCTCAATACCGACACGGGCTCGGGTACGGTGCGCTTCGCGTCGCTGTCGTCCAACGACGTCACCATCGACACCGGCAGTGGTGGCGTGTCGCTCGACCTCACGCGCTCGGCCCGCACGGTGCGCATTGAAAGCGGATCCGGTGGCGTGTCGCTTATCATGCCGGATGGCGTCAATGCCACCGTGGATATCGAAACGGGCAGCGGCGGCATCACCACCGACTTTCCCATTCGCACCAACCGGGTTGAACGCCGCTCACTGCATGGCAGTATCGGTGACGGCTCCGGTCGCATCATGATCGAAACAGGCTCCGGCTCCGTGCGACTCCAGCGGCGGAGCTGACGCGGGCAGAACTTTTCAGGACGAGGCACTCGGATGACGGCGCGGATCGATTACACTGAAGACATGACCGATCCCGCCGTCCCCGCTCTGCCCTCCCGTTGGTGGGACGACGTACGCGCGGCCGTTCGCGGGACGCGCCACGACTACACCCAGGGGTCGATTGGGCGGGCCACCTTCTTGCTGGCCATACCAATGGTGCTGGAGATGCTCATGGAGAGCCTCTTCGCGCTGTCGGATGTATTCTTTGTGGCGCGACTTGGTGCGAGTGCGGTGGCCTCCGTGGGGCTCACGGAGTCGCTCATGGTGGTGGTGTACACACTCGCCATGGGTCTGGCCATTGGCGGCACGGCCATCGTGGCCCGGCGCGTCGGTGAAAAGTCGCCCGATGACGCCGCGCGCGCGGCCGTGCAGGTCATTGGACTGGGCGCGGTCATGGCGCTGGTGTTGGGCGCCTTGGGGGCGCTGCTGGCGCCAACGCTGCTTCGCCTCATGGGTGCCACCCCCGACGTTCTCGAGACCGGCAGCACGTTCGCGCGCATCATGCTGGGAGGCAGCGGGACGGCGTTCCTGCTGTTTGTCATCAACGCCGTCTTTCGCGGCGCGGGTGATGCCGCCATCTCCATGCGCGTGCTTTGGCTGGCCAATGGCATCAACATCGTCCTCGGACCGCTGCTCATTTTTGGGCCCGGTCCGCTGCCAGCCTTCGGCGTAACGGGCGCCGCGATTGCCACCACCACCGGCCGCGGCCTGGGCGTCGTGTATGCGCTGTGGCAACTCTCGCGCGGCAGTGGTCATCTGCAACTGCAACGCCGGCATCTTGGGCTGGAGTGGCCCGTCATTCAGCGCGTGCTGCGCATGGCCGGCAACGCCACTGTGCAGGTCATGGTGGGCAGTCTCACCTGGATGGTGCTCATTCGCCTCATTGCCGGCTTTGGCAGTGCGGCCATGGCCGGCTACACCATCGCCGTGCGTCTTGTCATGTTTGCGCTGCTGCCGGCATGGGGCGTAAGCAATGCCGCCGCCACCATGGTGGGGCAGTCGCTGGGCGCGCGTTTGCCCGGACGCGCCGAACAGGCGGTGCGCAGTGCGGCCCGCTACAATGGACTGTTTCTCGGTCTGGTGGGCGTGGTGTATGTCGTGGCGGCCGGGCCCATCGTCGGCTGGTTCACGCAGGACGCCGCAGTGCACCACGTGGCCGTACAAGGCCTGCGGCTCATGGCCCTTGGCTTCCCGCTCTACGCACTCGGCATGGTGCTCATGCAGGCCTTCAATGGCGCCGGCGACACCCGCACGCCAACCCGCATGAACATCGGCGTGTTCTGGCTCTTCGAAATCCCGCTGGCCTGGCTGCTCACGCGCAACGACGCGATCGGCAGCACCGGCGTGTTTCTGGCGGTGCTCAGCGCGTATTCGTTGCTGGCGCTGGTGGCGTGGCTGATGTTCCGCCGCGGCAGTTGGCAGCGTCAGGCCCTGTGAGGCAGGCCAGCACGGCACGCAGCGAGCCGCGATAGCCGAAGTCCCAGTTGGCACCGTAGCGCAGATCCTGCACGCGCCACGACGGCGCCTGCCGAATCAGCACCAGTGTGTCGGTCCACTGCACGGCGGGTTTCAGATCAACATTGGTGAAGTCGAGCTGCACCCGCGCCGTGTCGCCGTCCTGCTTCGCCTCGTGCACCACGTAGCTGGTGTGCCCCTCGTACAGCCCGCTGAACACATTGCCGGCATCCACAGCAGGTGCTGACGGCGCGGACAGCGCGCGGGCCAGATCGGCGGTCAAATAGGGTTCGAGCGCCGGCAGGGCGCGCGACTCGGGCAGACTGCGCACGCCGGCCACCTCGAGTGTGACATAGAACTGCAGCGCCACATCGCGCGGTGTGGCGTCATGCGTCTTGCCGCAAGCCGACAGCGAGCTGACGGCCAAGCCCAGAGCCACCAGACCACGAACCGCCGTACCTGTGCGCTGAACCGCCGCAGAGAAATCAGAGCTCATGCGGGAACGCTCGCGGGTTCTGCGGTCGGGCGCAACGCCCGACCGCCCTCGTGAATTGCTGCGATCCGCTTTGCCGACGGGCCGCTTTGCCGACGGGCCGTCCCACGCGCAACTTGCCTCTCAGCGTTTCCACCTCTCTCCCGCCCGCCCCATGCGCACCATTGCCCTGTTGCTGCTCACCTCCGCCCTGCCGGTTGCCGCGCAATCCGGACCCGGCATGCCGCCCGTCAACGATCTCCCCAATCCGTACAACACGGTGGAGGGCTGGGCGAAGTTGCCCAACGGACGCACCTGGGGCTCCACCAGCGCGGTCGCCGTTGACAACGACGGCAAGTCAGTGTGGGTGGCCGAGCGCTGCGGCGCCAACAGTTGTGCCCAGTCGTCGCTGCCCAGCGTGCTCAAGTTCGATGCGAACGGCAACCTTGTGAAAAGTTTTGGCGGCGGAATGATCATGTCGCCGCACGGCATTCACGTGGACCGTGACAACAACATCTGGGTCGTGGATTGCAGCTGCACCGGCGGCACGGCGCCCATCGATCCCAACGCACCGGCTCCGCCTCCGCGCGGTCATCAGATCGTCAAGTTCAGCCCCGATGGCCGAGTGCTCATGACCCTGGGCAAGGCGGGCGGCGGCCGTGATTCGTCCTTCTTCTGGCAGCCCAACGCCGTCATCACCGCCGCCAACGGCGACATCTATGTGGCCGAGGGCCACTCCTCGCGCGCCGGCGCCACGGCGCGCGTGCTCGTCTTCGACAAGAACGGCACACTCAAGAAGACCTGGGGAAGCTGGGGCAAGGGTGACGGGCAGCTCGATCAGCCGCACGCCCTCGCCTTCGATTCGCGCGGCCGGCTGTTCATTGCGGATCGCGGTAACGACAGACTGCTGATCGTGAACCCGACAACGTTCGAGGTGCTCGACACCTGGTATCAGTTCAGCCGCATCAGCGGACTGTGGATCGACAAGAACGATGTGCTGTACGCGGCCGATTCGGAGTCGGGCTCGGTCAATCCGCCGCACGGCGCGTGGAAGCGTGGCATTCGCATTGGCAGTGCGCGCACGGGCCAGGTCACGGCCTTCATTCCCGACCCGGCGCCCAAGCCGCCCAGCACGAGCAGTGCGGAGGGGGTGGCGGTCGATGCCGCCGGCAATATCTACGGGGCGGAGGTAGGGGATCGGGCGCTCAAGCGGTATGTGAAGAAGTAGGCGGCCAAGCGAACCTTGAACTGATCAGTTTCGAGTTTTTGGGTTCAGGTTTCGAGTTGTAGGTCTTCACAACTCACAACTCGTAACCTGAACTCAGAACCCGAAACTGATCGGTTCACGACCTTACTTCTTCGCCGGCAACTTGAGCGCCACCAGACTCACGTCTTCCTGCGCGCCGGTGGCAAACACGATGTACTGCTGGCCCTTGTGCAGGAAGGTCATTGGCACGGCCGTGGTCTTGGCCGGAATCTGCAGTGCGCCGACCTGCTTGCCTGTGGCCTTGTCGAGCGCGAACAGCTTGGGCGGCTCTCCCGGCAGTCCACCCGAGCGTCCGGTGCCGTAAATGACCAACGTCTTGGTCGTTATGGCCTGCGCCTGGCCTCGGCCCGGCATGGGCGGAATGGTGACACCTTCGAACAGCTTGTCCCGGCTGGTCTGGCGCATGAAGCCCGCATTCGGCATCCACCAAGCCTTGTCGCCGGTCTTCATGTTGTAGGCCGTGATGCCACCGAACTGCTTGGGCTTGAGGATGGAAATGCCGCCGATCATCGAGCCCGACGCGCGTCCCGCGAAGCCCACATTCTCCGGCTTCTTGTAGTCGGCTGGCGTGGGCAGCGCGCCAATCAAACCACAGTTGCTGGCCGGTGAGCTATACGAGAACTCCGAGCAGGGGTCGTTGAGCAGCGACGTCGTGCTGAGTCCCGTGATGCTCGCGAGATACAGCATGCCGGTTTCGGGGTCGTGCGTGGCGCCACCATCGATGTTCACGCCACCGCTTGCACCCGGCGCATACCACGCGCAGCGGAAGCCCGTGCTGTCCTTGCCGTCTCCCGCCGCGGGCGGAATGTAGTATGGCCCCATGCGGCACTTCTTTGCCAGCGCCAGCGCCGAATCCTTGATGGCCGGCGTGTAATCAATGAGATCGCTCTCCAGCAGACCCTGCTGCGTATAAGGCGCCGGCTTGCTGGGAATGGGCTGCGTGGGCGACGACTGCTCACCCGGCACCCCACTCTGCAGCACGGGCTTCTCCTCGATGGGCCAGATGGGCTCGCCCGTCACCCGGTCGAACACGTACAGCCACCCCTGCTTGGTGGGCTGCGCCACGATCTTGCGCGGACGCCCATCGATGGTGACGTCCATGATGTTGGGCGCCATGGGCGAGTCGTAGTCCCAGATGTCGTGATGCACCATCTGGAAGTGCCACTTGCGCTTGCCCGTCTTCACATCGAGTGCGACGAGCGAGTTGCCATAGAGGTTGTCGCCCGGACGATGGCCACCGTATTCGTCCATGAGCGGCATGCCCACCGGGATGTACACGAGGCCCAGCTGTTCGTCCGCCGCGTAGGGTGCCCAGGCATCGGCCTTGCCCACGCCCTTCGTGCCCTGCTTGGAGCCGTTCTTCCACGTCTCCGCGCCATACTCACCGGGCTGCGGAATCAGATTGAACTTCCACAGCAGCTTGCCCGTGTTGATGTCGTACCCACGAATGGTGCCGATGGGATTGTTGGCGCGAATGGGGTAGTAGCCGTGAATGGACGAATTGCCCACCACGAGTACGTTGCCCACCACCATGCCGGGCGAACTCGCAGCAATCTGCGACGTGATACCCACCGTGCCGTCGGCACCGATCTTCTTGACGGGATCCCAGCCTTCACCTGGCTTGGCTTCGCGGTACGGCGCCGCATCGGAGATGATGAGCGGACCGGAATCATCGACGGCCAGCTTCACCAGCGGATAGCCCAGCCCTTCCATCAGATCAATCGTACCGTTCTTCCCGAACGCCGGATCCGGCTTGCCCGTCTTCGCGTCAAGCGAAATGAGGTGATACCCCGGCGTGGTGACCAACACGCGCTCCTTCGTGCCGTTGGTCCAGTACGACAGGCCACGCCCGGCAAACTGTCGCGGTGCCTTCTGCCAGCGGATGCCCTCTTCGACCTTGTACGACCACAGCTCGCTGCCGGTCTCCGGATCGAGTGCCACCACATGGCGCTTTGTGGAGACCACCGTGAACATGCGGCCGTTGGCGTACAGCGGCGTCGTGCGATAGTACTCGTCGGGACCATGCTTGGCGCCACCCTTCCACTCCCAGGCCACCTGCAGCGAATCAAAGTTGCTGGCGTTGATCTGGTCGAGTGGCGAATAGCGCGTACTCCATTGGTCGGCGCCCCAGTGGCGCCACTCACCAAAGGCATTGCCGCGCGTGAGCGGCTTGCCGGGCTGGGCTCCGGTGGGCATGACCTGCGTGATGAGCACACCGGCGAGTGTCGCGCCGAGTGCTGCGAAGGCAGCGTACCTGGGTATTCCACGTCGGATCATGCGGTCTCCGGAGTTGGCCTGTGGAGGGAACGGAGCTTGGAGGGGAGGACCTTCAGCGGACGTTCAGAGCTTGTACAACAGACATTCAGGGGTGCCGCGCGAAGAGCGGCGCGTGCTTCGTTGGCAACTGGACGCTGGCACCGTTGCGCACACTCACGGAGTCCACACGCACGGTCTTGAGCCACTTCGGCTCGGCGTTGAGTTCAACCTTGCCGGCCGGCATGCCGTTGAGCCGCAGAATGTACGCGGTCACCCACACGTACTCGTCTTCGGTGAGGCTGCCGGGTGCCGTCTTGGGCATGGCCTGACTGAGGTAGTCATACAGGTCGAACAAGGGGCGGCCAAACCACTTGAGCTGAAAGGCTGTGCCCTGATGCGACGCGGTGGTGTGGCAACCGAGACACATGCCGTTGAAGACTTCGCGGCCCTTGGTGGCCTGATCGGCGGTGTACACGCCCGCCATCGTGCTGCGTGGTGCCGTCTGCGCGTGCAAATTGCTGGCCGCAAACGAACTGGCCAACACCACACACGCGAGCGTGGCCGCAACGCCCGGCACCGGCGAACCGGAGACGCGAGTGGTCGAGGCAGAATGCGGCGTGGCCCAGCGCCGAATGAGGGATTCCATCAGCCACCACACGCCGAGCATCAGCAGCGCGGCGGTGAGCCAGCGTGCCACGGTGAGAGCCAACGCGGCATCGAGTGCCGGCAGCACAAAGGGCTGTGCAGACAGATCGGCGGCGCGTTCGCGCATCCAATGCCAGGCCTCATGCGCGACAAAGGCCGAGGCCACCAGCACGCCGGCGCGCTCAGGCACGGCGCGGCGGAAGAGTTGGTCGAGCAGAGGAACGGTCAGCACGAGCACCAGCACCTGCGCAAGTTCGACTCCGAGATTGAAGGCGGCGAGTGATACGAGGACATGACTGCCGGCGAGTTGCAGCGCATCCTGCAACGCGGCCGAAAAACCGAACCCATGCACGAGGCCGAACGCAAACGCAAAACGCCAGCGACGTTCAAGACTGGCGCCCAGCATGTTCTCGACGGCCATGAACACGATGGAGAGGGCGATGAGCACCTCCACCAGCGGCGCGAACCAGCCCGCATCGGGCGTCCAGCCAAAGGCCGAGGCCAGCAGCGTGAACGAATGGCCCACCGTGAACGCGGTCACCAACCCGATGAGCGGTCTCAGCTGACGAAACGGCAACACGAGACACAGCACGAAGAGCAGATGATCGAGTCCGCCGAGCATGTGGTGCATGCCTTCACCGACAAAGCGTGCAGCGGCATGCCACCAGCGCGGATCAAGTCGCACGGCGCCAGGATTGCCGTCGAACGAATAGGGGCGCACGCCGCCGTCTGCGCGAACCAAATTGAGTACGGTGCTGGTGCGCACACCAAGGTGTGCCCACTGCGGTTCGATCACGAGATCACCAACAGGCGTGGCCGTGGGCCACTCGAGCCAGACCTCGAGGCGCAATTGGCCGTGCGGCACGTTGACCGTGGTATCGAGCGGCGCCTCACGAATGGCCCGCATGGCGTCGGCATAGCTCGCAAAGGCGCGGTCACCGGGCAGTGTGGCGCGCACGGCGACCACCTGCGCGGTGCCCAGATCACGCGCCCCGTCACGCAGGCGAATGCCGTCGGCCACCCAAAGCCGCGCGGCGTCGGCAAGGAACGGCGCCGCGCGCGGCACGTCGAGCGCATCCTGTCCGATGAGCGGGAAGTCCACGTCGCGCACCGCATCCATGGGAATCTGCACGAGCATCCGCACCCGATCACTGAGGGGCGCCACATAGGCGCGCACCGCCACGTGCTGCGGGACCTCGTGCGCCAGCGCCGTCCGCCAGGCCACGGGCAGAACGATCGCGAGGGCGACAAGGACAGCGAGCAGTGTGCGAACAATGCGGCGCGTTGCGTGCACGGGCTGGCGGTGCACGGGTGCTGCGTCCACGGGCGGTACGTCCACGGGCAAAACGTCTCTGGACAGATGCAGGCGGGAGGATAGCTTCGAGTTCGAAGTTACCACGGAGACCGCGCCTTGCGCACGGGGCTCCGTTCCCTCTGTCCAAAGGTTCCGGGAGTCCGTCCATGCCGAGGTTTGTTCCGTCCGTTCGCTGGACCCTGTGGGGTGTGGGGCTCGTGGCCCTGGGGGCCGCGCAGGCCGTGCTGCACGCCAACAACGGGCAGACGGTGCAGGCGCCGCGCTTCGAGGTGGACCCGCTCTGGCCCAAGCCGCTGCCCAACCATTGGCTGCTGGGTTCGGTGATCGGCGTGGGTGTGGACAGCCGCGACCACGTGTTCATCATCCATCGCGGGGACTCCACGCTCAACCAGCGTACGGAAGCCGGCATGAAGGCCAACCCGCCCATTGCGGAGTGCTGTCAGTCGGCGCCGCCGGTGCTGGAGTTCGACCCGGCCGGCAACCTCGTGCGCGCCTGGGGCGGACCCGGTGAGGGCTACACCTGGCCCTCGTCCAATCACGGCATTTCCATTGACGCCAACGACAACGTCTGGATTGGCGGTAACGGTGCGCGTGATTCACACATTCTCAAGTTCAGCCACGACGGCAAGTTCCTGCAGCAGTTCGGCGCGCCCAATCAGGCGGCCAACAGCCTCGACAGCACGCACTTCGGCCGGGTGGCCAAGATTTCGTTCGACGACAAGGCCGGCGAGGCCTACGTCGCCGACGGCTACGGCAACAAGCGCGTGGCCGTCATCAACATGGCGAACGGCAAGGTGAAGCGCTTCTGGGGCGCCTATGGCAATGCGCCCGACGACACGCGCCTGCCGCCCTACGATCCGGCGGCGCCGCTCGCACAGCAGTTCCGCAATCCGGTGCACTGCGCCGAGCCCACGACCGACGGCCTCGTGTACGTCTGCGACCGTCCGAACGACCGCATTCAGGTGTTCCGCAAGAACGGCCAGTTCGTGAAGGAAGTGCGTGTGGCGCCCCTCACGCGCGGCGACGGCTCGGTGTGGGACATCGCGTTCTCACGCGACGCGGCGCAGAAGTATCTCTATCTGGCCGACGGCAAGAACGAGCGCGTATACGTGATGGACCGTGACAAGCTCGAGATCCTGACCTGGTTTGGCGACGGCGGACGGCAGCCGGGCCAGTTCTTCGCGGTGCACAGCATTGCCAGCGACTCCAAGGGCAACGTCTACACGACGGAAACCTATGAGGGCAAGCGGGTGCAGAAGTTCCGCTACCTCGGCGTGGGAGCGGTGAAGCCGGGGGCGCAGGGGGTGCTGTGGCCTGGCGGCAAGTGACGGGGAACAGCAAACTGCGATAGCCGTAGGGCAGAAGCCGTGTGTCGGAAGCCGTAGCGCAGAAGCCATAGGGCAGAAGCAGGAAGACGGGAGCCTCATCGAAATGGGGCTCCCGTCTTTGTTCTTGGCTTCTGCCTTGAGGCTTCCGAGATACGGCTATCGCTGTTTGCCGTTAAGGAATGACTCCCTGGCACTCTATCTCCACCTTCGCGTTCGGCACCACGAGTGCCGCCACCACCACGGTCGAGCGAGCGGGCGGATTGCTGGGGAAGAACTTCGTGTAGGCCTCGTTCATGCCGCGGAAGTCCTTCACATCCGTGAGGAACACCGTGCACTTGACGGCGTTGGCCAGCGTCGTGCCAGCCGCCTTGAACACCTTTTCGGTATTCTCCAGCGCCCGGGTCGTCTGACCGGCAATGGTGGTATCATTCGGGCTGGTACCAAGCTGGCCCGAGGCAAACAGCATGTTGCCAAGGCGGATACCGGGGCTGAGCGTAGCACTGACACGCTGTCCTTCGCCCACCACCACCTGGCGCGCGGCGGCCTGCGCCTCGGCCAGCGTGGCAGTGGCGGCCAGCGCGGCGCATACGGCAGCCGCTGCCATCAGCCGCGTGCGAGGGGAACGTCGTGAGGGAAACATCGCTTTCCTCCGGTACAGGACGATAGGTTCAGGGGACTTCTTCAGGAGACCGCCAATATGCCGATGTTCGACTTCGTCTGCACCTCCTGCCAGCACAGTTTCGAAGCGTTGGTGCGCGGCAGTCAGGTGCCCGCCTGCCCGGCTTGCGGCAGTGAGGCGCTCGAAAAGCAGATCGCCCTGCCCGCCATCAAGACCTCAGCCACCCATGGCATGGCCATGGCGGCGGCCAAACGCCGCGACAAGGCGCAGGGTCAGGAGCGGGTGCATGCCCAGCGTCAGTACGAGCTGAATCACGACGACTGATCATCTGCGCGCGGCGTCTGGGTCACGTGGCTCTGCCACATCAGCAACTGATCATCACGAATTGCACGGAAACAAAAGACAACCACACGGATAAGATCTTTTCTTGATCAATCCGTGTGGTTGTCTGATTCTTTCGTGTTTTTCCGTGGTAGTCAGTTGCTGACCAACGAGGAGATCAGCAGGACCGGCACTTGTTGCTGTTCTTCGATCCCAGCTTGACCAGCAAGTCCACCGTCTCAAGGAAGGGCGGAATGCGCTGCACGGGGCCGTTGGCCATGTCGGCCGTGGTCTGACCGCGGCGCGAGATGGCCTTCACGTCGGTGCCCTTGCTCATGAGGTACTCGATGAGCTCGTTGTCACCGCGCGCCGCCGCATGGTGCATCGGGTTGTAGCCGTTGTGGTCACGCGCGTTGGGGTCGGCACCGATGGTCTCGATGAGATACTTGACCGCCGGAATCCAGGCATCGGGCGCGTGGCGATGCGAGTTGGCGGCATAGCCTTCCCCGTAGCCCACGCCTGACGCCGCGTGAATGGGATACACCCCCGGTCCACCGTCTGGCACCGGCGGCAGCCCGCTCGGGTCACTGCTGCCCGCCGCACCCTCTTCGGGCGCCTCATCACCCGGCAGACGTCCCACCGGCTTGATGGTGGGAATGGTCGGGTCGGCCTTGTACTGCACCAGCAGCTTCATGGCCGGGACATCCAGCCCATAAGCGGCGCGCCAGAACGGCGTGGCGCCCACGGTGTTCACGCCCAGCAGGTCGAAGTTGTACGACATGAACCACAAGTGCTTCTTGAGTCGCACGTTGGGGTCCGCCCCGGCCTTGAGCATGCGCTCCATGAGCTCGAGGTGCGAGGTCTTCTGCTGATACTGCGCCGTCGGCTGCGGATACAGCGACTTGGGCGCCCACTGCGTGTTGATGACCGCGTAGAGCGCTGTGGCACCGGCATCACTCTGCAGCTTGACGTCCGCGCCCTTGTCCATGAGACGCGCGGCCATGTCGAAGCGGCCGTTGATGACCGCCATGAGCAGCGGGCTGGTGTGATCGCCCTCGCTCACGTGATTCACGTTGGCACCGGCCGCGAGCAGCTTGTCGACGGCTTCATCGTGGCCTTCGCGCACCGCAAACAGCAGCGGCGTGAGCCCACCCTTGTTGCCAATGAGTTCGCCGTACGACGGTCCACGCTGCTGGAAGCCCGTCGCCGGACGCGCCGAGTCACCGGCCGCGCGTCCAGCAGGCGCACCCTGAGCACCCGCCGCTGGTGCTGCTCCCGCTGGCGCAGCTGCCGCCGTCCGCTGTCCAGCGGCTCCCGCAGCGGCGGCTTCCGGCGCCCGGGCTGCCGGCGCCGAGGCTGCCGCTGTTTGCTGTTGCGGCGCCTGCGGCTGTTCCGCCGCCTTCAGCGCCGCCACCTTTCGCGCCCTCGCCGTCAGCAGCGTCCGGATTTCCCGCTCCTGCTTCGGGATATCCTCAATGCGCGACGCGGCCTCGATGCCCGCACCGCGCTTGATGAGCACGTCGATGGCATCCACACGACCGAAGGCCGCCGCCCACATGAGCGGCGTCTGGCCCCAGGCACTCTCGCGAATGTCCACCGGCACCTTGGCATCGAGCAATGCCGCGATCACTGCCGGGTTGCCGTACTGCGCGGCAAAGTGCAGCGGCGTGGCGCCACCCGTTGACGTTTCGGCCAGCGCGTTGGCGCCGTGCGAGAGCAGTAGCTTGACCACATCGGCACGGCCTTCACGCGCCGCGAGGTGCAGCGGCGTGTAGTTCCCGTTACGCGTGACGGCATCCACACGCGCGCCGGCAAACAGGAGCACCTGCGCCGAGTTGGCGTCGCCACGGCGCGCCGCCCAGTGCAGCGCCGACATGCCGTCGGCCTGCGCGGCGTTGACGTCGTTGCCCGCACGAATGAGCGTCCGCACCTGGGCCGTGTCACCGCGCATGACGGCGTCGGCCACCGGCGACTCGGCCGGCGTGAAGCGCGCCGCTCCCAACATCAGCGTGGCGGCGCAGGCCACCACGACCAGCGCCCCGCGTCGTGCGCGGGACGCTGACGAATGTGCCGAGCGATCAGGCATTGGCGGAATTGAGGTTGAGGACGCCGGTGCTGTCACCGAACGACGTCATGTTCTCGAGGCCGAGCGTGTGCATCATGGAGAGCATCGCGTTGGCCATCGGCGTACCGTCCGGCGCCTTGATGTGCAGGTTGCCCGTGAGACGGTTCTCCGCCTTACCGAGCACGATGAGCGGGCAGCGGCGATGGTTGTGGAGATTCGAGTCACCCATGGGCGAACCGTAGATGATCATCGTCTTGTCCAGCATGTTCGACTCGCCTTCCTGAATGCTCTTGAGCTTGTCGAGGAAGTACGGCAGCATCGACACGTGGTACTTGTTGATCATCTGGAAGTCCTTCACGCCGCGCTCGGTACCGCCGTGGTGCGAGGCCGGATGGAACGGCTTGTCCGTACCGCTCTCCGGGTAGGTGCGGCTCGATCCGTCGCGGCCCATCTTGAACGAGAACACGCGCGTGATGTCGGCCGCGAACGCCAGGGCCTGAATGTCGAACATCAGCTTGACGTGCTCGGCGAACGAGTCGGGCACACCGGCCGGCGCCTCGGGCAACTCGCGCACTTCACCGCTCGTGTTGCGCGCTTCGACGCGCTGGATACGACGCTCCACTTCGCGGATATCCGTCATGTAGCGGTCGAGACGGATACGGTCTTCCGGACCGAGCGCCGCCGTGAGTGACGACATTTCGCTGGCCACGAAATCCAGAATGCTGCGGCGCGTGCGGCGACGCTCGGCGCGCTCGGCGCTGGTGCCACCAACGCCGAAGAGCTTCTCGAAGGCCACACGCGGATCACGAATGACCGGCAGCGGCTCGTTGGGCGACGCCCAGCTGATGGAGTCCGTGTACACGCAGGCATAGCCGTAGGCGCAGCCACCGGCCTGGTCCACGTTCTCGATGCAGAGTTGCATGGACGGGATGGGCGTTTCCTGTCCGAACTTCTGCGCATACATCTGATCGAGCGAGGTGCCGACGCGCACATCCGAGCCTTCCGTCTGCTTCGGATGCATGTGCGTGAGGAACACCGCGCTCGAGCGGAAGTGGTCGCCGCCGATTTCGTTGGGCGACGTGGGCTCGGCCTCACGCACATCGGTGTTGCTGATGATGGTGAGGTAGTCGCGGTACTGATCGAGCGACGTGAGCGCCGTGGGCGACAGATCGTACTGCTTGCCCACTGCCTCGGGCGACCAGAGGTAGTTCTTGGCGCCCCACTCGTTGCAGCCGGCCGCGCCGTGCACCATTTCGATGGCCACGAGACGGGGCGCCTGCTTGGCATCGAAGCCGCCGCGGCGTCCCACCGGGATCATGGCGTCGAGGTAGGGCAGCGCGATGGTGGCGCTCATGCCCTGCAGGAACCGGCGGCGCGGCATGGCCTTTCCGCTCAGAAATTGCATCGGGTGTTCTCCGTGTAGTGTGCGAGCGTGAATCAGCGGCCCCGGCTGCCAGCCGGTGCAGTGGAAGACGGCGCCGGTGCGGGCGCCGGAGACGACTTGCCCGGCGCGGCCTGCTCGGCCCCGCCCTGAGCAACCAACGTGCGATAGCGGAACGCTTCGCTCTTCACCACACCCACGATGAACTCGTGCATGCGGTAGTCCTTGGCCCGTGCCGCCGCTTCGATGCGGCGCACCGTGGGCGCATCGTAGTACTCCACGCGGCGACCCAGCGCGTAGGCCATCAGGTTCTGTGTGAACGAGCGCATGAGCGGTACCGGGCGCTTGAGCAGCGCGGCCTGCAACTCACTCGGGCTCGACACCTTGGTGCCGTCGTAGAAGTCACCCTGCGTATCCAGCGCCTCACCGTTCTCCTTGATACGCCAGCGGCCCATGACGTCGAAGTTGTCGAGCGCGAGACCGATGGGGTCGATGAACTGGTGACAGGACTTGCAGGTCGCCGCGGCGCGGTGCACTTCCATGCGCTCGCGCGTGGTGAGCAGACGGCCTTCCTTGGCCTCGCCCACCTTTTCGAGGTCGGGCACGTTGGGCGGCGGCGGCGGCGGCGGGGAACCCATGAGCACTTCCATGACCCACTTGCCGCGCAGCACCGGCGAGGTGCGATTGGCGTGCGAGGTGAGCGTCAGCACGCTGCCATGCCCCAGAATGCCGCTGCGCGGCGAACCCGCAGGGTAGTTGACCTTGCGGAAGTGGTCGCCCACAACACCCGGGATGTCGTAGTGACGCGCCAGCCCTTCGTTGATGAAGGTGTAGTTGGCCGTGAACAGGTCGTTGAGGCTACGGTTTTCGCGAACGAGGTAGTTGAAGAACAACTCCGTCTCGCGCCGCATGTCGTCCGACAACTGCTCGCGGAAATCGGGGAACTGGTTGGCATCGGGATGCACCAGCTCGATGTCCTGCAAACGCAGCCACTGCGCGGCAAAGCGCGTGGACAGCGCCTCACTACGCTTGTCGGCCAGGAGACGACGCGTCTGCTGCACCAGCACCGTCGTGTCCTGCAGACGGCCGCTGCGACCGAGGGCCACGAGCTGCGAATCGGGCGGCGCGCCCCAGAGGAAGAACGAGAGCCGCGAGGCGAGATCCACACCCGCGACGGGCACACGGCCCTTGGCAGTTGCCGCGGCCGGCACTTCTTCGATGCGGAAGATGAAGTGCGGGCTGGCCAGCATGGCTTCCACCGCGGTGCGAATGCCGACTTCGAATCCACCGTCCTTGGCGCCGTCGTCGTAGAAGGTCATGAGCGCCTTCACGTCATTGGCCTGCATGGGCCGGCGATAAGCCTGGGCACCAAGACGGCCGATGATCTTCTCCGCGCAGGGCCGCGCTTCGGCGGCCGACAGCGGACGGCAGCTGAAGATGCGGCGGCGACTCGGGGTGTCCGACACGCCGGTGGGGTTGTACGGACCCGTGACCGCGAAGTTCTGAATGTGCGCCTGCACCGTGATGCCGGCCTGTGCACCGATCTGCGTGTCGGCGATGCTGTGGCCCAGCGGCACGATGTTGTCGTTGACCGGCCCTTCGAAGGTGCGCAGGAAGGTGGCCGTAATGCGATTGGGTCCCGCCTTGACCGGCACCGGCTTCGTGCGGATTTCCATGCCCTGCGGGTCAGCCTGCGACATGCCGCGATCGATGTCGAGCAAGGCCACGCGCTCACCATTCACCGAGACTTCGATCTTCTCGTCGAACGGCGCAGTGGAGGCAAACAGCTGGCCCGTGGGAATGGCGTGCAGCGTGACGGTGAACACGTACTCACCATCGGCCGGGAAGGTATGCGTGACCGAGGTCCCGCCACGCGTCCCCACGGGCGCGCCTTCAACCTGCTCAAGCTGCGACGCCAGGCGCGGGATCTTGTACGTGCTGGTGGAGACGCTGGCCTTGGGGTCACCCACGGCCAGCCGGGCAATCTCGCTGGCGGCATCAAGATACGAGTCGAGCAACGTGGCCGAGGGCAACTGCACGTCGGCGATGTTGTCGAAGTTCGCACTCTTGGTGTCGAGCGGCAGCCAGGTGCCGGCCTTCACGTCAATGGCCAGCAGGTCCTTTACCGCGCGCTCGTACTCGGCGCGATTGAGTCGCTGGAACGCGCGCGAGCCCGCATTGGGGTTGCGGGCGAACTGCGTGTCCATGGTGCGCTCGAGTGTGTTGAGCAGCACATCGAGCGTGTCGCCACCCGGCCGCGCACGTCCCGGCGGCGGCATCATGCCGGTGCGCAGCTTGTTGATCATCTTCTCCGCCACTTCGGGCGCGGTCTGCCCAATCGTAGCGAGGTCGAAGTTCTGCAGCGTCAGGTTGCCCTGCCGGCGCTGATCACTGTGACAGCCGGCGCAGGTCTTCTTCACCACATCACCGAGCGCGACGTTGCTCATGGTGGTAGTGGGTGCCTTGCGGCGCAGCACCGGGTGCGCACCGTTACGCGCAACGGCGGCTGGCGTGCGTTCGTTCGACGCGTCGAGGAACGACAGGTCATACGAGGCCGGGGCCAGCGACGCAGGCTGCGGAGACGGCGCATCGCGGCGGGTGATCCCTTCGGGACCATCGAGCGACGCGATCGCCAGCAGGGCGAGACAACCGGAACCAGCAACAACCAACGACTTCATCCCCGAACCTCCAGGCTCAGGCGGGTGTGGTCGGCGCGGTGGCGCAGGAGGGATCGCGTCACCGGAAAGGCCTATTACTGAAATTACGCGGACTGCCCCAAAAGTGTTTACGGCGTTCCTGACAGCGATCTTGCTCTCTCGGACGTTGAGGGGCATATACGCCGAGTCGTGGACTGAGACGTCCCGGTGATATGCCCGGCTAAGGCCGGTGCCCCACCCTTCCTCCCACTCCCCCCCTTTCGGAGGTCCATGTGCGATCGCGCTGGATTGCGGCCGCTGGTGCAGCCGTCTCCCTGGCCCTGCCCGCCGGCTCGGCGCAGGCGCAGGCCCCTGCTTCAGGACGACTCAACCCCGTCATTGATCTGCTGAGCAGCAATCAGCCGGTCTTCGGCCTGTATGCCCCCGCCAACCGGCGCGCGCGGCCCGGTGGGCCCTCCCTGCCCCCGGACTCGGTCAAGTCCATGGCCCAGCTGGCCCAGGAAGCCTTGGCCTACAAGCGGGCGGACTATCTGTTCGAAGGCACGATGGAGTACAACTTCGACCAGAGCTACCCGGCCTTCCAGCAGTTCGCCACGGCTCTGGCCTCGGGCGGCAACCTGCAGAAGGGCAAGGCGCCCCGCTTCACGCACCCGGTGTTCGTGAAGACTCCCGAAATTGCCCCTGACCCGGCGGTGGCTGCGGCGCGCATTGGGAAGCAGCTCAACGAAGGGGTGAGCGGCATCGTGTTCGTGGACGTGCAGAGCGCCGATGAACTCAAGAAGGGTATCGCCGCGCTGCGCTTCAAGGCCAACGGCGGCACACGCAGCGACGACGTGGGCGGCGCCCCGGCGCGCTGGGGGATGACGGAGGCCGAGTACAAGGCCAAGGCCGATCTCTGGCCGCTCAATCCCAAGGGTGAGCTGGTGACGTTCACCATCGTCGAAAGCAAGGAAGGCTTGGCGAAGATCCGCGAGATTGCCGCCGTGCCCGGTGTGGGTGTGCTCTTCCCCGGCGCCGGTACGCTGCGCGGCGTGTTCAGCACCACCGACGCCAACGGGCAGCGCAAGTTCGACGAAGCGGCCTGGGAAGCGGCCATTCAGTCGGTGCTGGCGGCCTGCAAGGAGTTCAAGGTCCCCTGCGGCTATCCGGCCGGCGCGGCCGACATCGAAATGCGCATGAAGCAGGGCTTCAGCGTCTTCGTGATCGGCTGGGGTGAGCCGGGCTTCAAGGCGGTAGAGTTGGGGCGCGCGGCCGGCAAGCGCTGAGGGGGTTCTGACTGACGGCCGGTAAGTGACCACGAGCGTCGCGCACCGGCCGTTGTGTTTTGAACAGCTCACGCAGAGGGAAGGAGGGCGCAGAGTCCGCAGAGCACGGCAGTCTGAGTTGAACCGCCTTGTCGCGGATGACGCGGATGAGGCGGAAACAGCACGGATCAGAAGAATGAAAATCGAAGCTCTCCCTGAGGCCCCTCTGCGCCCTCTGCGTCCTCCTTTCCTTCTATGAGAAGGGTCTTGTAGTCAAGGGCGACGTGGCGCCCGTGCGGCTGGTCGATGTACGTGGTGTCGTGCCGGCGTGTGGTTTGAGTGAATGCCGTGTGTCACGTGCGAACGAACCCCAGCGACCCCATACCACTCTTCTATCCGCACTCTCCGTCAGGACGGGGTGCATGCTGAGGTCCGATGGGTGGGCGGTGGATGCTGCCAACTCTGCGACGCTCTTAGGGGAGCAAGAGATGGATCGCAGTCATCCAGGACGCGGGCTGGGATCGCGCAACGGGTGGGCGGGTTACGCGGGGGATGCCGCGTGCCGCATTGGCTGATAGTCGGTGCCGGTGCGCCAGAGGGCATGGAGCAGGACGGCGAGTTTGCGAGCCACCGCGACGACGGCGCGCTTCTTCGCATTGGGCCCCCCGCGCACCATCAGGGCCTCCCCGAACCGGCGCAGGTCACACGGGGGAGCAAACGGGCCGAGGAGGTATTGCGCGGCGCTGACCAGGTAGCGGCGCGCCATGCGATCGCCCCGTTTGGTGATACGCAGTTGCGGCGACGATTGGCTACTCTCGTCCAGCTTCGGCACGAGGCCGAAGTACGCCCCCAGCTGGCGACTCGTCGCAAAGCGCGCGGGATCCTCCACGAGCAACACGAAGGCGAGGGCGGTGAGGGGACCGACGCCGGGAATCTGGCGGAGCCGCTGCGTCACGGGATAGTGCGTCGCGCCCAACCGCTCCAGCCGGTGATCATACGCGTGAATCTGCGTCGTCAGCGTCGCAATCATCGTAAGCAGCGGCGTGAGCGCCTCGGTCAACGCCAGGGGGAGGTGGGCCGCCGCCCGCGTGGCAAAGGCGTCGGCACCGCCGCTCGGCAGCCGCTGCCCGACACTCTTCACCGCGCCGCGCACATGATTGATCAATTGCGTGCGCGATTTGACGAGTTGATCGCGCGCGCGGAGCTGGGCCAGATGCGCCTGCGTCGCTTCGCTGCGATGCTGAATGGCGTGCAGCAACTGCACATCCACGCGCCCCAGCCGCGCGAGATAGGCCGCGTCCATCCGGTCGTTACGCCGGCTGCGGCGCCGCGCCCCGTACATCGCGCTCGGATCGGCGACGTACACCTCGTGTCCATATCCGGCCAGCTGCCGACTCACCCAGGGCGAATGCGTGCCCACCTCCAGCACCACCCGCACCGCGCCACGCTCGGCAAAGTAGCGCTGCAACGCCTGCGGCGTGGTCGCGATCGCGCGCTCCTCGACGGTGGTACCCGCGGCATCGATCACGCACAGCTGGCTCTGGCGGTCCCCGAGATCCACGCCGATCGTCAACGCGGGGAATCCGGTGATAGCTTCCGATGAGTGAGACATGGCCGACCTCCGGTCAGGGGCCTCGCGGCCCGCGTAAGTGGTCACCTCTGGCGCGCACTCTAATTAGTGCGACGCCGCGACCAGCCGGGGGAAGGCCCTTCTCATTTCAACTCTGCGTGAGCTGTTAATGGTCTCACGTCTCGCACGACGCCCAGTAATCAGCACCAAACCGCTGTCCCCAAGAATCCGTGCCGTTTCCGTTCAGATCCGCGTAACCCGTGGTAGTCAGTTCTCGACCGCAGCAGCGAATGCAAAAAGGGCCGCCGGACGTGATGTCCGACGGCCCTCGTGCTTACGACCTACTCCCGTTTACGGGTTGCGATCGAGGCAGCCCTGGAACTTCGGGTTGTTCCGCTCGCGGATGGGGATGACCAGGTTCACGTCCGCGCCGTAGGTCTGGCCCGGGCGGTACAGCATGGGGCCAACCGGGTACACGGTATTGGCCGCGCGGCCGTACTGCCGGATGAGACGACGCATGTCGCCGAGGCGGTGGCCGGTGAGCCAGAGCCAGAAGGCCCGCTCGCGGAACAGCATGTCCACTGCCGCCGGCTGCGTGGTGGGCGCCGCCGCCAGTGCCGGGATGGCCGTGGCGAGACCCGTGGCGCGGAGCTGGTTGAGCGCCGCGAACATGGCGTCACGATCGGCCTGCGAGCCACCCGAGGTGCGGTTCAGCAGCGCCTCGGCCTCGATGAGGCGCGCCTCGATGCCGTCGGCCAGCGTGGCCGGCGCAGGCTGCGCGGTGTACTTCTGCTGCTGCGGCAAGTTACGGCTTGAACCGTCGAAGCCCGTACGATTGCTGGGCGCCCAGGGCACACGCGGGTCCGCCGGCGTGACCAGGTAATCGATACCGTTGGTGCCTTCCCGGTTGCTGATGGTGTAACGCGAACCGGCGGGGAAGGTAGCCGTCCAGATGCCGTTGTTCTGGCCGGTTGTGGCTATGGAATGGAAGATCTGATACCGGAAGCTCGTGGGCACACCCGCCACGGCCTGCGCGGCCTGCGCGTACTGCCCCAGGTTGAGCAAGGCCCGTCCGCGGGCCACCTGGGCCAGACTGCGAATGTTGGTCGCGGTGGCGGTGCTGAGCGCCGTGTCCGCCGTGGCGCTGGCACGGGCCAGGATTTGCGCCGTGGTGAGCGGATCACCGTAGTCGAAGTCGCCGTTGGGCAAGACCTTGCTGAATGGCACGCCCGAGCAATAGCCCTCGGCAAACATCGTCTCGGTGAAGCTGCGGACGGCGTAGAGTTCAGCCAGGGAGTCCCGGGCGG
The DNA here is from genome assembly GCF_002483225.1 of Gemmatimonas sp. UBA7669. Lineage (NCBI taxonomy): Bacteria > Pseudomonadati > Gemmatimonadota > Gemmatimonadia > Gemmatimonadales > Gemmatimonadaceae > Gemmatimonas > Gemmatimonas sp. UBA7669. Next base: position 110,462 of record NZ_DLHL01000028.1, read on the forward strand.
CGGCGGCGTCGGGTTTGGCGGCTCGCCACCGTTCGATGGCGGTGGTCAAGCCAGTGCGCGCCAACTGGAGGTTGGTGTAGGTCGTGTTGAGGGTTCCACCGAGGTTTTCCGTGGCCACCCGCTGGTCGGTGTTCTGGCGGTCGGCAAAGGTATCGGTGGTCTGGATTTCGTCACCCAGATTGCCGGACACCACCACAAACCCGTCCTGGGTGCCCGAGTAAGCCGTCGCGAAGGAGCGCAGGGCCCCGTTGCGGATGGTCGTGGCGCCAAGTGAGCCCGAAACGGACGCGTCGGCCAACACGTTGGGTGTGGCGACGTTCAGCATGTCGGTGCTGCAGCCGACCGCGGCCAATGCCACGGCCAGCGTGCCGGTGGGCCGGGCCACCCGTCGTGCGTAGTTGTAGAATCGCATGGAGTGGTCGGGGTCAGAAGGAGAAGTTCATGCGGAGCGTCATGGTGCGGACCGGCGGCGTGGCGAAGAACTCCTCGTTTCCGCGCGCGTCATTGTTCGACTGGGCCGCCTCCGGATCCACGCCCGTGTAGTCGGTCCACACGGCGAGATTGCGGCCAGTGACCACGATGCTCCAGCGCGAGGAGCGGAGCTTGTTGGCCCACGCCGTCGGCATCTCATACGCCACCGACAGTTCACGCCAGCGGGTGAACGAGCCATCCTCGAACTGACCGGTAAACACGGCCACCGAGGTGGCCAGGGCATTGGCCTGATCCTGCAGCGACAGGGTGCGGTCGTAGCGGCCGCGGCAGGTGATGCCGTTCTGGCACTGGTGGCGCAGGGTGTTGTTGAACTTGAGCAGGCCCCACTTGCTGTCGAACTGTGTGGTGATACGCAGCTTCTTGTTGAGCAGCTCGAGCGTGGGTGTAAAGGCCACTTCGCGCGTGGGGAAAGTAGCGCCCTGGTAGACGGCCGTGTCTCCCAGGCCCAGCTCACTCACCACGATGATGCCGTCGTTGTTGGCATCCACCGGATTGATGTTGCGATCCCAAAGCCCATACAGCGGGTAGCCCGGCAGATTGCGCTGCACGTTGCGGTTGCCGGACGGGATGGGCGCGATCCCGTCACCCAGCTTGGTCATCTCGTTCTTGAGCGTGGAGCCGGTGAGCATCCACGACAGGCCGATCTTGTCGTTGTCGATGACCCGCTGATTGTACGTGAGCTCGAGACCCTCATTCCGGATGTTGCCGATGTTGACCAGCTGGGTATTGAGGCCGGACAGCGAGGGCGCGATTTCACGCTGGATGAGCGCGTCGGTGGTGGACTTGGTGTAACGCGTGACCTCGATGTTGCTCTTGCCCGAGAACATGGTGAGGTCGAAGCCAAACTCGGTTTCCGCCGAGTACTCCGGCTTGAGGTTGGTGTTGCCAAGGGACCCGAGCTCGGCGCCGGGGGCATCGCCGTTGGCCAAGGTGAGCGGCACGGCGTCAAAGAAGCGCACGGCCGCCGTCGCGCCGGGAATCTGGCCCGAGGCGCCGTAGGTACCACGCAGACGCAGACTGTTCAGCCAATCCTGCGCGGGAAAGAAGGACTCATCGGAGATGAGCCAGGAAGCACCGAACTTGGGATAATAAACCGCACGCGTGTTCTCGCCGAAGGCGCTGGCCGCGTCGCGACGCACACCACCGGTAAGGAACAGGCGATCGCGGATGGCCATCTGCTGTTCCACGTAGTAGCCCAAGGTGCGACGCTCTTCGAGGAATTGCGTGCTGGAGCGTGTGGCGGCAGTGGACACGATGGTGCCGCCCGGCGGCAGGCCGATACCCGTGCCGGAGGTGTTGGTCTGCAGCAGGCGGACATACTGCATACCCACCGAGGTCTTGCTGTTCAGCCAATCAGTGAGCTGAAACGTGCCCGTAGCGCCGTAGTCGGCCGTCTGCTGGTTGATCAGCCCCTTGAGCGTCTGGATTTCACCCTGACGGCGGACCCCGGAAGCAGGGCCTTCGCCGACCTTGGACAGGAAGAGCTCATCCCGGTTGGTGATGTCTGAACCCAGGGCGGCCCGGGTGTTGAGCCACGAGGTGGGGTTCCACTGCGCCGAGAGGCTGTTGATGAAGCGGTTGATGCCAAGCGTGGTGGTCTGCGACAGCACGTCACCCATCATGAAGGCGCGATAGCCGCGCAGCGGATTGCCGAAAGCATCCCGCTGATCCTGGCGCCACGGGCCTCCCAAAGCCGCCACCATGAGGCCGTTGCCGTTGTCTTCGTTCTGCGGCAAGCGCAGCGAACTGTTCACGAAACCGGAGGAGGCCTGGATGAACAGGTTGGGGCGCAACTCTGCGTTCACGTTGGCGCGGAAGCTGTTACGGCCCAGCGCGTTGGGACGCATGATATCGCCGGGCAGCTGGCTCACGCCGCGCTGCTCCTTGAGACGCGTCACTTCGCTGTTCGGCATCTTGTAGACGCCGTTTTCCCCTTCCGACTGCCCGGAGACGAAGAACTGCACCTTGTCGTTGCCGCCCGACACCTGGAGGTTGTACTGCTGGCGCTGACCTGTCGTGATCGGCGTCAGATCCGGGTCGTTGAGCACATTGCCACGCGAAAGCGAGTCAATGTTGGTGCAGGCCCCCGTGGCCACCGCCGTCAGCAGACAAGGCGAGGACACGCTCGGATTGGCCGTGGTGCGGCCCCAGAGCGTCCAGAGATCGGGGAAGCTGGCCACGTTTTCCAGACGGCCGTTTTCGAGCCCGAGGTTCCAGGTGGTCTTGCCCGACTTACCGCGCTTGGTGGTGATGACGATTACGCCGTTGGCCGCTTCCGTGCCGTAGAGCGTGGCGGCCGAGGGCCCCTTCACGATTTCGATGTTCTCGATTTCGTTGGGATTGATGTCGTCGAGACGCGACGGGCCCGAGCCACCGACGCCGAGACCGTTGTTGGTCTGCGCCGAGGCACGCACCCCGTCGATGATGACGATGGGATCGTTGGTCAGCGAGAAGGAGTTCTGACCGCGGATGCGGATACGCGAGCCGGTGCCCGTGGCACCCGTCTGCACGACCTGCACGCTGGACGAACGACCCGACATGAGCGCGCCCATGTTGGCCACCGGCAGCTCCGCGATCTTCTCGGCCACGTTCACCGTGGAGGTAGCGTTGGCGAGTTCGACCTTGCGCTGCTGACCGGTCACTGTGGTGACGACGGCCGCCAGCGAGAAGGCGGCCTGCGTGAGCTTGACGTCCTGCACGACGGGCGTGGCGCCCACGGTGACGGTGACCTTCTGCGCCTCGTAGCCGATGCGGCTGATTTCGAGATTGACCGGGCCCTGGTTGGGAACGCGCAGGGTGTAGCGGCCGTTTTCAGCGGTGAGGGTGCCGTTCTGTGTGCCGGCAACGAGGACGCGGGCCTGCTGAATGGGCTGACCGGTGGCCGCATCCGTGACCTGACCGGTCACGGTCCCCCCGGCGCCTTGCGCGGAGAGTGAAGCGGGTGCTGTCACCCCGACACTTGCCGCCAACGCAAGCAGGGTGGACAGGAGGCTCCAACGCATCCCTTTGGGACGTGTGGCAGCCGGTGGTGAGCAGCCTCGCTCTCCACGGGTGAACGCGGCAGGTACGAACAATCGCATCTCGTGACTCCCCAGCTCAGGATCACATGCCGGCCACCCAGATGTGACCGGCGCACGACGAATGCGCGCGCGACCGCCGCCGCAGCATCGCGGCGATGGGGGCGCACATCGTCATGGTCTTGCACGGGAGCGACGCTCCCGGGATGTACGAGTTGGAGAGGAATGCCGTCGGCGCGGGTGGGTCGCGCGCGGATTCCGTAGGGCGGGAACCCATTGCCAGCGCGCGTGACAACGCGGCGACAACAGGCGGGTGGGGAGTGGTGGGACGGTACGGCAGGATGCTGCGAAAACCAACAAGCAGACCAACAAGTGGAACGCGAGCCTGCTTCATCGCAGCGCGCCGCGCACCATCCCGAGCAACAACCCGGAGGCGCGCGGCGTCACAATGCGACAAATGCTGGGCATCGGTACCCGTGGTGCGCTCAACTCGCAGTGAACATGAGTTGGCACCGCGTCATCTTATCGGCGTCGCGCGCACGAGGCAGCGCGGGGGAATGTCACGATCAGATGACTGATGAGGTACGGCGGCTGACGCTACGACGCTGCAACGAGACTGTCAATAGCGACGTGCGACTTCAGCGCGTGCTGTTTGCGCCACCACTGCCAGCGGGTAGACGAAAGGTGATCGCCGACAGTGCAACGGAATCGGTGGTGAGTCGCTCTTCGCCAGCGGGCAAGCCGTTCAATTTGAGGATGTACGCCACGGTCGCGGCGTAATCGTCGACCGGCAACGTACCCGGATCACCGTCGGGCATCGTGGTGCGAATCGTTTCGTACAGCGAAAAAAGATTCTGGCCCACCCACTTGGTCCGGAAGTCCGATCCTGTGACATCGCTGGTCTCGTGACACTCGCTGCAGGTCTTGGTCCACACGGCCTGACCGGCGGTGGCCTGCGAATCGGTGTACACCTTGGGCAGCGAATCCTGGCCCCGCTGCAAGGCCCAGTGGGAAATCGGCGCGCCGGGAGCCTGCGCCGTGCTGCGCGTGCCGGCAGCCACGCTCGCCGCCACCACGGCGGTGAGCAAAACGGTCTGGAAGATCGTGGTTCGGTGCATATGCAGTGAACGTGTTGGGGGCGTGGTTCGCTGGCAAGCCGCGCGGGCGAGGTCTGTTGAAGCGTCTGTTGAAGCATCTGGTCCTACCCCGATTGCGACGCTCTGTCCCGCCGGGCATTTTCGGGCGATGGATTCGACCCCCTCCTCTACGTCCCCCGCCCTGCCGCCTGTTCCCGGCGAGCACACCGTCCCTGACATTGCGGTGCCCGATGGCACGGTGCCCCGGCGTGATTTTCTCAAGCTGGCTGGCGCCGGCGCCGGACTGCTGGCTGTTGGCTGCGCGCCGCCCGTTCCCTTTGCCGCAGCTCCCGCGCCCGGCCTCGCTGGCGGCCGCAGCGGCGCGTCGTCGTCCACGCATGTGGTGGTGATTGGCGCCGGCGCCTGGGGTGGATGGACCGCCTATCATCTGCGTGCGCGCGGAGTGCGCGTCACGCTGGTCGACCAATACGGACCCGGCAATTCCCGCTCCACCTCCGGCGACGAAACCCGCGGCATTCGCTCGTCCTACGGCGACCGCGCCGCCGGCGAGCTCTGGACACCGTGGGCGCGCACGGCCATCGCGCGTTGGAAGGTGTTCGAGAAGGAATGGGGGCCGGTGTTCCGCACGCAGTTCTGGCATGAAACCGGCGACGTGATCATGCGTGCCACGCGCGAGCCATTCATTACGCGCACGATCGACTTGTGGACCAAGAACAACGTGCGCCACGAAGTGCTGAGCGGCGATGAGGCGCGCAAGCGCTGGCCCGTGATCAAGGCCGACGACATTGGCGTGGCCATCTATGAACCCGATGCCGGCGTGGTGCGATGCCGCGCGGCCACGCAGGCCGTGGCCAGTGCGGCGCAGAAGATGGGTGTGGAGCTCGTGATTGGTCGCGTGACGCCGGGTCCCATCGTGAATGGGCAGATGGATGGCGTGGTGCTCGACAACGGCACGGTGCTGCGCGGTGATGCGTACGTGTTTGCCTGCGGCCCCTGGCTGCGCAAGCTGTTTCCGTACATGGAGAACCGCATGCGCATTCCCATTGGCCACGCGCTGTACTTCGGTGTGCCCATGGGCGACACGCGTTTCACGTTTCCCAACCTGCCGAGCTACAACTTCCCAGGCGTGACCGGGTGGCCCATGCTGCCGGTGGACAGTCGTGGTTTCCGCGTGCGTGGCGCCATTGCCGCGCCTCCGCCACCGGCGGGCACACCGGCGCCGGCGCCGTCCGCATCCACCCCATCGGCGCCCGATCCCACGCTGCAGGACCCCGACCTCAGCTCTCGCTGGACCAATCAGGATCGCGTCGATGGGGCGCGACGTTTCCTGCAGGCGCGCTTCCCCCTGCTGGCCAATGCGCCGCTACTCGAAACACGCGCCTGTCACTACGAGTCGAGCATCAATCAGAACTTCATCGTGGACCACGTGCCCGGCACCGGCAACGCATGGATTGCCGGCGTCGGGCAAGCCGAGGGCTTCAAGTTCGGGCCGGTGGTGGGAGAATACGTGGCGCAGCGCGTTACCGGTGTGGTAGGCGATCCCGAACTGGTGAAGGCCTTCGCTCTACCCAAGAACGAGTACGAGCGCCCACCGGGTTAACCTTATCTCCCCGCCATCTCACGTCTCCGTCTCGTGAGATACGGCAGGACGAACAGGTAGAGGCCGGTCCCCCACAACCCCAGCACAATCACCGCCACCGGCAGAAACACAAAGAGCTTCACGTTGTCGTGAAACCACGACCCATCGTGCAGACTCTCAATGAGATCCGAGCGACGATACGTGGACTGCAACAAGGCGCCGGTCTTGAGATCAACCTGCAGTTCCCAACGCGAATTGGTAATGACTTTGAGCAGCCCCTTGGACGGTCGGACATCAAGACGATCGATGTCCGACCAATCCACCACCTTCGCCTCGGGCACTGACCTCGCCACGCTAATGACCTGCTCCATCGTGACCTGAGGCGTCTTGTTCTCCGTGCGGATCTCCGCCGGCTGCACCCAGGTCACCTGTTTCTTGACCTGGAGCAGCAGTCCCGTGACGAGCACCAGCAGGAACGGCAGCGCCACGGCCGCCGAGCCCCACCGATGCAGCTTGCGATTGAGAATGCGGTAGTTGATGCCGCCCTTTTCCTCCTTGCTCGCCATCACCGACCCCGCTTGCCCCACACCGGCGCCGTCGGCTCGGTGTTGACACGCTCGTTGCGATACGACTGCAGCAATCGCATGGCTTCCTGCGTGGCGCGCTCGAGCTGCGGATCACGGCCACCGATCACCTCACGCGGGAAATTCTCCACGTCGATGTCGGGCGCGACGCCTTCGTTCTCCACCGCGAACTGATTCTCGCGCGAGAAGAAACCGAAGCGTGGCGCAATCATGGAACCGCCGTCCACAAAGGGCGGCGTATCCGTGGTGGCCACGAGACCGCCCCAGGTGCGCGAACCCACCAGCGGACCCAGCTTGCGGCGCTTGAACATGTATGGCATGAGGTCACCACCCGAGCCGGCCATTTCGTTGATGATCATGACCTTGGGGCCCCAGATGCCGTTGGCCGGACTGGTGTACGGATAGCGATCGCCGACCGGGTTGTTGAAGTAGCCGTCGTAGTCGCGGCCCAACAGATCCACGATGTAGTCGGCCGCCGAGCCCCCACCGTTGTAGCGCTCGTCGACCACCACGCCCAGTCGATCCTGCTGCGCGAAGTAATAGCGATTGAAGCTGGTGTAGCCCGGCTGGCCCGTGTTGGGCAGGTAGACATAGGCCAGCTTGCCGTTGGACACGGAATCCACGTAGCGGCGATTGGCTTCCACCCAGGCGCGCGTGCGCAACCCCTGCTCGTTGCCAACCGGCACGACGGTGATCTGCCGCGCGCCCTGCAGGTCGGGACGATTGTTGATGGTCAGCACCGTCTGACGGTTGGCTGTGCCATCGAGCAGGCGATACATGTTGTCCGGTGCGCGCAGCTCCACCCCGTTGATGGCCAGCACATAGTCGCCGCGCGCCACATTGAGCCCCGGCACCGCGAGGGGCGCGCGCAGCTCCGGGTTCCAGCTCTCGCCATCGTAGATGCGGGCAATGCGATACCGGCCGTTCTCGATGCTGAAGTCGGCGCCGAGCAGGCCGCCGTTGCCATTGGGGACTTCGGGCATGTCCCCACCGCGCACATAGCTGTGTCCGATGGCCGTTTCCGCGCCCATGTTGTCGAGCAGGTAGTTGAGATCCGCGCGGTGATTCACATGCGCCAGCAGCGGCTCATACATGCGCTTGATGGCCGGCCAGTCGGTACCGTGCAGATTCTTCACATAGAAGTTGTTGCGCTGGTTGCGCCAGCCTTCGTTGAAGATCTGCCGGAACTCCTCGCGCGGATCGATGTACGCACGCAGCGTGGCGCTGAGGCGTCCCGTGCCCGCCTGCGGCACGGCCTTGTCGGCATCGACGAGGAACATGGCCCCGTTGGCGCCGCCGGTGCGGTACAGCAGTCGTTTGCCATCGGCGCTCACCGTGTACTGCGCCACGCCACTCGCAAACGGTACGGCGCGTCGCGCGCTCAGCTGGTAGCGATGCAGCGTATTGCCACCGCCCGCTCCCGGCCCGCCCGCTGTACCCGTAGACGGCGTGGGCTCGAGGAAGAACACCGTGCCTGACGGCCCGGCCGTCAGTGCGCCATAATCCCGTTCGACGATGCCCGGCACTGCCAGTACGCGCTGCTGCAGACCGTCGAAGTCAATGCGCACCGTCACCGCGCGTGGCGCGGAAGCCGCCGTTGACGCCGCCGGTGGCGCAACGACCGCTGGAGCCGCAGCCGCCGCACCACTGCTGTCACGCATCGCCCGGGCCGCTTCCTCATCACTCTCCGGCATGAGCGGCGAGGCCTCACTGCGTGAAAGCACCGCCAGGTACAACGCCTTCGTTTCCGGTCGGTCGTACTTGGTCATGTCCAGCAGGCTCGAATTGAGCGCGAAGTTGGTGCTGGCCAGGAACCATAGGTACTTGCCACCGGCATCCCAGGCCGGCGACGTGGCATCGGCCATGCCGTCGGTGATCTGACGCGACGTGCCCGCCGCCACATCGTACACGAAGATCGCGCGGAACAGCGACTTGAGACGCTTGGGATAGGCGAGATAGCGCGAGTCCGGACTCCACACCGGCACAATGCTGCGATCCATCATGAAATACGGATCCTGATCGGCCTTCTTCGCGCGGCCGCTGGCCACGTCAATCAGCCACAACGCAAAGTGCGAGTCCTGATAGGCAATGGTCTTGCCGTCAGGCGACCAGGCCGGGGAGTACGGGCGGCTCGGCTCCGGCAACGCAATACTGCGGCGGGCCCCCAGTCCGTCCTGCGGCACAATGACCAGTTGATACTCACCCGACGCATCGCTGAAGTACGCCACGCTGCGTCCGTCCGGCGACCACAGCGGCGCGATCTCGGCGCTCGCCGAGCTCTGACTCAGATTGCGCACATCGCCCTTTTCGCCAGGCACCGTGAACACCTCACCGCGTGCCTCCACGAGTGCGCGCTTGCCGGTCGCCGACAGTGCCATGGACGCGATGCGACCCGACACGTCCTTCCACTGCGGCATCATCCAGGGGAAGTCACCGGCAGCGGCAATGTTCACCACCTGCGTCCGCTTGCTGGCCACGTCGTACAGATGCACATAGCCCGCCTGCTCGAACACCACCGTGTTACCCGATGCGTCGAGCGACTTGACGTCGAAGTCGGTGAAACGCGTGACCTGCGACAGCGCCTTGCTGCGGGTGTCATAAACCCAGACGTTGGACACGCCGTCACGGTCCGACAGGAAGTACACGGACTCGCCCACCCACACCGGATCCATGTCCTTGCTGCCGGCAAACGGCGTGGTGTCGAGTGCGAAAGACTGCAGATCGAGAATCCAGATGGGCTTGTTCTGGCCACCCCGATAATTGCGGCGTTCTTCATCCCACGAGGAGGCCATGCGATAGGCTACGCGCTTCCCATCAGGTGACACCTTGCCCTGATAGGCGCGCGGCATGGGCATCGGGCTTTCCACGCCGCCCTCGACCGGCACCGTCCAGAAGCGCGGCGCGCCACTTGGCGCCCAGGTGGCACGCGGCGAGGCAAACACCACCGCCTTGCCGTCGGGTGTCCAACCCTGTACGACATCGTTGCCGGGATGCCAGGTCAGTCGCGTGGGCTGTCCACCACCCACCGGCACGACATACACGTCCGTGTTACCCGCATACTCCGCACTGAAGGCCACCAGTTTGCCGTCGGGCGACAGCTTGGGGTTCTGCGTCTGCCCCTGAAAACTCGTGAGCCGCCGCGCATTGCCACCAGTCCGCTCCACCACCCACACATTGTTGGCGTAGGCAAATGCGATGTGCTGCGCGCTCACGCTGGGCGTACGCAACAGGCGCGTGGTGGAGGACCCAGTACCCTGCTGCGCAAGACTCGTGGTGGCGGTCAGCAGTGTCGCGGGGACCAACAGCAGCGTCGTGACCGGCAATTGCATACGCCGGCGCAAACGGGAGCGCGAAGACAGGCGAGTCATGTCGGGCGGAGTCAAGCGTGAACAACGAAAGGAGGGGTGGCGCAACCTTGCCGCCAGCCGCGGGGTCTCACATGATACAGTGGTCGACCATCGCGCGGACCGGAAGCTGAGCGGTCAGCAGCGCGGGGTGACTCCCACCCTTGGCGGTACCATGCGCACCTCCCTCGGACCGCGCGCTGCGGTCATGTCAGTATCTACGGCCCTCGCGCTCGCGACGTTGCCCGTCGCGTCTCCGGCCTTGCTGCACGCGCAGGGCGAAACCACACTGCGTGGCACGATCTACTCCGAGGGGGGCACCCCGCTGAGCGGCGCGCAGGTGCGGTTCAGTGCCCCACTGCGCAACGTGGCGGCCGCCACCAGCGATGAAGCCGGCGTGTTCGCCTTCGCCAAGCTGCCCGCCGGTCCGGTGTGGGTGGTGGGCCGGCGTATTGGCTACCGGCCGGATTCGGTGCTCATCACCATACCGGCGTCTGGTGAAGCGCGTCCCGCGCTGACACTGAGGCGCCTCCCGCAGTCGCTGGCCGCCGTCCAGGTGAACGGGCGGCGCGACATGACTGGCGCCATGGCCGGTTTTTATCATCGACAACAGACCGGCGCCGGCGGACGGTTCTTCACGTTGGCCGAGATCGATCGGCGCAACGCCTCCAACATGACCGACTTGCTGCGCGGCTTGCCCGGCATTCGCATCGAGTCGCGTGGCATGATGAACTACGTCCGCGTGCGCAACAGCCGCTGTGCGCCGCTGGTGTGGCTGGACGGCCAGGCACTGTATGCCGGAGAGGTCGATCTCGACGCCTTCGACCCGCGGTCATTCGAAGGCATCGAGGTGTACAGCGGCCCTGCCACCGTGCCCGTGGAGTTCATGGGCAATCAGCGCATGAGCTCAGCGTGCGGCACCATCGTGCTCTGGTCTCGACGCGGTGAACCGCGGCCCAAGCGCGCCAAGAAGAACGAGCCCACACCACTCGAGCGCATTGCCAAGCTGATGGACGAGGGGAAGGCGTTTGTGCACACCGACGTCGACCGGGTGGCCTTCCCCGACTCGGGGATGCTCGTCAAGCCCGTGTATCCCGACTCACTGTTCGACGCCATGACCGGAGGTCGCGTGATTGCGGAGTTCGTGGTGGACACCAACGGCAAGGCCATCATGGACACGTTCTCGGCCATCACCTACACGGATCGCCTGTTCGTGGAGCCGGTGCGCCGCGCCGTGCGCGAACAGCAGTTTCAGCCCGCCTATCGAAAGAACGGCTTCGTCATGCAGGTCATGCACCTGCCGTTTGATTTCTACCCGGATTCCACAGCCCGGAGACGCCGTTGAGGGAGACGCTGTTGAGGGAGACGCTGTTGAGGGAGACGCCGTTGATGTGGCGACGATTCGCCGTCGTGACGCTGGTGTTGAGCGGCACGTTTGCCGTACGGGCGTCTGCACAGGCCGCCCCGCGTGCCACGCTCGAAGAGATTGGCAAGACGTCGGTCGGTACACCGGTGATGCTGGAAACGGCATCGGTGTCGCGCAGCGGCACCGTGGTCACGGCGGCCGTGCGCGTAGCACTGCAGCCACCGCTCAAGCACGCCAACGGCGATCTGGTGGCGTCACGCACGCTCAGCATGTTCGATTGCGCCAAGCAGACGGTGGCCACCAAGGAAAGCTGGTACTACCACGATGCGGCGTTCAAGAAGCAGGGCATGCACCGCGTCGTGGGCAAGCCGGGCTTTGGCCCCGCCTTCAAGGGCTCATTGGGCGACGTCGCGCTGCGGCACCTCTGCGCGTCGCGCTGATCGCACAATCCCCGCTACCACGAGCAGCGCGCCGAACATTCCAAGCGGCGCCAGTCGCTCACCCCACACCAGCCAGGCCGCCATGACGGCCAGTACCGGCTCGAGGGTGGCCACCGTGGCAGCGCGCGACGCCGCCACCGAGCGCAGACCCGTGGCGTTGCACAGATACGCACCGAACGTGCACACCACAGCCAGAAAGCCGATCGCCAGCCACGCGGTGTTGCTGTGCATGCGCCACTCCACAAAGGGCAGCAGCACCACGGCCGCAGCCGCCAGAGCCCAGGCCAACACACGCGAAGGCGCGTTGCGCCCGAACAGTGGTCGTCCCATGAGGAAATACCCTGCATAGGACAAGCCGGACAATGTGCCAAAGAGCAGCACCGGCCAGGTCACAGCAAATTGTCCGGCCTCCGGCGAGGCGCTGCGACCGGACAAGGCAACCAGCACCACGCCGAGGAGCGTAAGCGCAAGCGCACCGGCTTCGCTGACACTCACGCGCTCACGCAACAGAAAGTGCGCACCAAGCGCTACCCACACCGGCGCCGCATAGAGCAGTATGGCCGCCAACGCGGCGCCGCCGTACTGCACACTCTTGAAGTACGTCACGTACATCACGGCCATGCCCGCCACGCCCAGCAGCGCCGCGGGCCAACGGTCGCGGCGATGCAGCGCCGGCGCCTGCGTAAAGGCTGCGTGCGCGGCAAACAACAGCGCACCGAGCGTCGCCCGCCAGAAGGCCACGGTAAGCGCCGACACGCCTTCGGCAAACGCCACACGCGCCATGGGGCCAAGCATGGCCCACTGCACGGCCGCCGCCACGATGAGCCACAGGCCCGTACGCGAAACGGCGGACGACGCCGCCGAGGCACCATCCGCCGTTCGGGTCATGCGACGGTCTGCCTCAAGCCATCTTGGCCTGGAGACGCCGATCGATGGCGTCGAGGAAGGCTTCCGTGTTGAGGTACGGCGTGTCCTTGGAGATGAGCAGTGCGAGGTCCTTCGTCATCTCGCCCGCCTCAACCGCCTCGATGCACACCGACTCCAGCGTCTCGGCAAACTTCACGACGTCGGGCGTACCATCGAGCTTGCCGCGATGCATGAGGCCACGCGTCCACGCGAAGATGCTGGCGATGGGATTGGTGGACGTCTGGCGGCCCTTCTGGTGCTCGCGGTAGTGACGCGTGACCGTGCCGTGGGCCGCCTCGGCTTCCATGGTCTTGCCGTCGGGCGTGAGCAGCACGGAGGTCATGAGGCCAAGTGAACCAAAGCCCTGCGCCACGATGTCCGACTGCACGTCGCCGTCGTAGTTCTTGCAGGCCCACACGTAGCCACCTTCCCACTTGAGAGCCGAGGCCACCATGTCGTCGATGAGGCGGTGCTCGTAGGTGATGCCGGCCTTCTCGAAGTCCGCCTTGAACTCGGCGTTGAACACCTCTTCGAACAGATCCTTGAACTGGCCGTCGTAGGCCTTGAGGATGGTGTTCTTGGTGCTCAGGTACACCGGGTAATTGCGCTGCAGCCCATAGCGGAAGCTGGCGCGCGCAAAGTCGCGGATGGAGTCGTTGAAGTTGTACATGCCCATGGCCACGCCGCCGTCCTGTCCGAACTTGGCGACTTCGAACTGCATGGGCTCGCTGCCGTCAGCCGGCGTGTAGGTAATGGTCACCGTACCCGGGCCGTTTACCTTGAAATCCGTGGCCTTGTACTGATCACCGTGCGCATGACGGCCCACCACAATGGGCTTGGTCCAGTGCGGCACGAGGCGCGGAATGTTCGAAATGATGATGGGTTCGCGGAAGATCACGCCGCCCAGGATGTTGCGAATGGTGCCGTTGGGGCTCTTCCACATCTTCTTGAGCCCGAACTCCTTCACGCGCGCTTCGTCAGGCGTGATGGTGGCACACTTCACCGCCACACCGTGCTTCTTCGTGGCTTCGGCCGAGTCGATCGTGACCTGGTCGTTGGTGGCGTCGCGGTGCTCGATGCCCAGATCGTAGTAGTCGAGCTGGATGTCGAGATACGGCAGAATCAGCTTGTCCTTGATGAACTGCCAGATGATGCGCGTCATCTCGTCGCCGTCCATCTCGACGACGGGGTTCACAACCTTGATCTTGGCCATGCGGAAGAGTGCCGGGTGTGCGAAGGAGTGCGAGAGGGGGTGGGCCGCTACGGGCGCACCGGGACCGCCTGCAAGATGGACCGCGTACCGCGCAGGGACCAGTGCGGTCCCGGCGCTGGCGCTACTCGGGGGCTGGAGCGCCCGCTGAAGCGCCCGCCGAAGCGTCCTGCTCTTCGAACACCCCGACCTGCCGATTCTTGGTCACGTTGCCGGCCGTGAAGTACCGGCCGTTCATGGCCAGGTACACGCCAGGCGGCAGGGTCTGCACGAAACTCAGGGCGCTGCCGAGGTTGAACAGCCCATCAGAACTGCCGAAGGCGTAGGGCACCATGGCCCCCGTCAGCACAATGGTTTTGCCAAGCGACGCCGCCTCGAGCACCCGGGCCGTGTCCACCATGGTGTCCGTGCCGTGCGTAATGACGAGTCGTGACTCGGCGGCATCCCGGCAGGCCTGCACGATGCGCTGCCGATGCGCGTCCTTCATGTCGAGCGAGTCGATCATCATGAGCACATCCACCGTCACGTCGAGCATGCAGCGTCCACGACGCAGCATCTCCGGCAGATGGGTCGTGTTGAAATGCAGCTGACCCGTGAGTTCGTCGTATTCCTTGTCGAAGGTGCCACCGGTGACGAGGACGCGTACGCTCATGTGGGGGCTCCCGGTTCGTTGCGCCGTGCTTCTCGTGCCGCCTTGCGTGCCTTGGCCGCCGCGCGGCGCGCCTTTTCTGCCGCTTTCTTTGCTGCATCCTGCTCAATCACCGCAAGTGCAGCCTCGCGTTCGGCGATGCGCGCTTCACGGACCTGCCATTCGGCACGATCGCGCGCCTCGGCCTCGCGTGTGCGACGCAGGCTTTCCGCTTCGCGCCAATTGGCCACCTTGGCGTGATCGCCACCCAACAACACTTCGGGTACATGATACCCGCGGAATTCCGCCGGCCGCGTATAGCTGGGCGCAGAGATGCCGCGATCGAAAAACGAATCGGTGCGCGCGCTGTCGAGATCACTCATGGCTCCCGGCAGCAAACGCACTGTGGCATCCACGATGGCCAGTGCCGCGGGCTCCCCACCACTCAGCACGAAGTCGCCGAGCGAGAGTTCCTCGGTGGCGAGATGCGAGGCCACGCGCTCGTCGATGTCCTTGTAATGCCCGCAGAGCAAGGTGAGCTCGCGGCCCTCGGCAAAACGCATGGCATCGGCGTGGGCGAAGCGACGGCCGCGCGGCGACAGCAACACAATGGGCGATGTGGCGCCCAACGATTCCACAGCCTCGAAGAACGGCCCCGGTCGCATGACCATGCCCGGTCCACCGCCAAACGGGTAGTCGTCCACGCTGCGGTGCCGGTCGTGCGCGAAATCACGCAAGTCCACGAGGTTGTAGCGCACACCACCCGCCTCAGCGGCGCGGGCCGGAATGGACAGGCCCAGCGGTCCGCGAAAGAACTCGGGGAAGATGGTGACGATGTTGATGGTCAGCATGACAGGCAGGACCCGGCGGTACGACCAGTGGTCGCGCCGCCCTCAGTCGAAGAGACCGTCGAGTGGCGCGAGGGTGATGATGCGCGCCTCGTCGTCGATGTCGCGCACGAGGTCATCGTGCCAAGGCACGAGCGGGCGACCGGTGGCGGTTTCGACCTCGAGAATGTAGCCCTGCGGTGCGTCGTACACGTCGCGCACCTGCCCCACGGGTCCGCGGCCCTCGACATGTACCTGCATGCCGATCAGATCGCCGATGTAGATCTCGCCCTCATCGAGCGGCGGCAGCACGTCGGCGTCAGCCAGCAAATAACGCCCGCGCCAACTGTCGGCCACGTCGCGATCGCTGAGTTCGCGGACGCGCACGAGCCATTCCTTGTTCATTGGCCGTCCGTCTTCCACATGCAGCGCCTGTGGCTGGCCGTCGGGCTGCACGAGATTGCCCTCGCGGTCCCCCGCAAAAAGCACGGCGCCGGACGCGAAAACCACGTCCGGCGCATCGTTCAGGCTTTCGACGGCCCAGGCGCCGCGCACACCATGCGCGCGACGCACCCGGCCGACGATGATGTACTCGCCCAGCTCAGGCCTCGCCGGACGGCAGGGCCACGGCCGCGGCGGACAGCTTGGCCGCAAGACGGGCCTCGTGACGCGCCTTGAGGATGCCGGCGCGGCGGAGCAGCGAACGCACCGTGTCCGTGGGCTGCGCGCCCACGTTCAACCAGTGGTTCACGCGGTCGCCCTTGAGGTTGATGGCGTTCTCGCCACCACGCGGCTGGTACTGCCCGAGGATCTCGATGAAACGGCCGTCGCGCGGCGCGCGCGAGTCGGCAACGACAATGCGGTACATCGGGGTCTTCTTCCGGCCTTCGCGGCGGAGACGGATCTTGACGGCCATGGGATGCTCTCAGGCAGTTAGTTTGGCAGGGGTTGGCCGCGCGGTACTGGCACCGCCACCCACCGGGCTCCTCGCAGTGCCGGCACTTCCGGCATGCACCCGGGTGCCCGTTTCCGGGCAGCCTAGAAAGCTAATCCCACCAGCCCCCTCCGTTCAAGCCGCCCTCACCCATCCCATGCCACTCCCCCTGCTCCGCTCGCTTCAGACCGGCCGCCATTGGCGTCCCGGCCCTGTCCTGCGCCCCGCCGTGCTGGTGGCCGGCCTTGCCGCCACCCTGCTGCACAGCGGCCACCTTGCCGCCCAGGCCGCGCCTGCCGCGCCGGCTGCGCCCCGGCCGACCGAGGCCGTCCAGGCCCGTTCCGGCATGGTGGTCTCGGCCAGCGCCATCGCCAGTCAGGTGGGCCGCGACGTGCTGGCCGCTGGTGGCAACGCCATCGACGCCGCCATTGCCACCGGCTTTGCGCTGGCCGTCACCTACCCCACGGCCGGCAACATTGGCGGCGGCGGGTTCATGGTCGTGCGCTTCCCCGACGGACGGGCCACCACCATCGATTTCCGCGAGCGGGCGCCCGCCGCGTCGCGCCCCCACATGTTCACCGACAGCAGCGGCGCCTATTCTGCCCGCCTGCATCACAACAGCCATGTGAGCGTGGGGGTGCCGGGCACTGTGGCAGGCTTTGAGCTGGCGCACCGCAAGTACGGCCGCATGGCCTGGCGCGGGCTGGTTGCCCCGTCGGCCGTGCTGGCTGACACCGGCTTTGTTGTCCCGACCGGGCTTGCGGCGTCGCTGGCTGGCGTGCGCAACAAGCTGGGGCAGTATGAAGCGTCCAAGGCCGCCTACTACAAGCCGGACGGCACGCCCTATGCCGCGGGCGAGCGACTGGTGCTGCGCGACCTGGGTCAAACGCTGGGCCGCATCCGCGACGCAGGACGCGATGGATTCTATCGTGGCACCACCGCCCGGTTGCTGGCCGCGGAAATGCAGCGGCACGGTGGGCTCATTACCGAAGAAGACCTGGCGCGCTATGAAGCCGCGGAACGTGAGCCGGTGCGTGGCACGTTCATGGGCTACGACATCATCAGCATGCCACCGCCAAGCTCGGGCGGTGTGGCCATGATCGAGATGCTCAACATTCTCGAGGGGCTGCCGCTCAAATCGCAGAAGCCTGATTCGCCGCAATACCTGCACTGGCTGGCCGAGAGCATGCGCCGTGCGTTCCGTGATCGGGCGGTGCATCTGGGTGATCCGGACTTCAACGCCATTCCCGTCGCGCAGCTCACCAGCAAGGAGCACGCAGCCACGCTGCGCGCCGGCATTGCGGCCAACAAGGCCTCGGTGTCTTCACCCGCCGACGTGCGCCAGGGCTACGAAAGCGACGAGACCACGCACTACAGCGTGGTGGACAAGGATGGCATGGCGGTGTCGGTGACGTACACGCTCGAAGCGGGCTACGGCCTCGGCGCGGTGGTGGACGGCGCCGGCTTCCTGCTCAACAACGAGATGGGCGACTTCAACGGCAAGCCCGGGCTTACCGACAGCACGGGCCTCATCGGTACCGCGCCCAACGTGGCGGCGCCGGGCAAGCGCATGCTCTCGAGCATGACGCCCACCATTGTGGCCCGTGACGGTCAGTTGGTGGCAGTCGTTGGCAGTCCCGGTGGCCGCACCATCATCAACACCGTCATGCAGGTGGTGCTCAACCTCATCGCCTTCGACATGCCGGTGCAGCAGGCGGTGAACGCGCCGCGTGTGCATCACCAGTGGTTGCCGGACCGACTCACGGTGGAACGCGACGGATTTGCGCCGGCCACGCTCGACGCGCTGCGCGCCATGGGGCACGAGGTCCGCGTGGGCGGACAGCAGGGCACCGCGCACTCAATTGCCATTGACCGCAAGACGGGCGCGCGGCTCGGCGCCGCGGACCCGCGTGATCGGGATGCGGGGGCGGCGGGGCATAATTGACCGGCGACAACTCAAGACCCGGAACCTGAACACACAACTCGAAACTGATCAGTTTCGGGTTCTGGGTTCAGGTAGCGAGTCTTGAGTTCCTGATGTCAGTGGCCAGTTCACTACCCACAACGCGAAACCCGAACCCAACCCTCGAAACTGATCAGTTTCGGGTCTTGAGCTCGGGTTTCGAGTTTCACGTCAACGGCAAGCAAGCCGCCGTCGACTCCTCACACCGTATTACTTGACCGTGAACGCCGCCACGGCCTTGTAGTTGTCCCACAGCACCGCCAGCTCACCGCCCTTGCCGGCTGGCTTGACCGTGATTTCCATCATTTCCTGCACGGGGTTGTTGCTCGTGACCTTCATGGGGATGCTGACCAGATCCTGCGTCTTGTCATAGGCCGTGCCCCACTGGCCCGTCTGCTTGTTGATGATCAGCTCCCACTTGCCGCTCTCTTCGAGCTTGGTGAACAGCGTGTAGGTGCCGGCCGGTACGACCTTGCCACCAAAGTCCAGCGCCTTGCTGGTGGTGAAGTGCGTGGCCTGGTTGGCGCCCGTGCGCCATACCATGCCCCACTTCATGTCATTGAGACCGCCGAAAATCACGCGGCCACGCTTGGACGGACGGCCGTAGTTGACCTTGATGTCGGAGCCGGCAATGGACACCGACAACGAGTCGCGCGGCGAGGCCGGCGCCTGCCGCTGCGCGCCCTGGGCCTCGGCGGCCACGGAAACCACGGTGACAGCGGCGAGAGCCGCGGCGCCACGAATGAGCGAACGGGTGATCGACATGAATGAGACGGGTAGAGGACGGGTGAAAACGGGCGGCACCGGATCGGCGCCGCCCGTATGATATCACCGGGTGCCGGCTGCCGGTTCCCTGCCAAGCGCCGCGTCCAGCAAGGCCTTGGCCTGGTCCAGCTCCTTGCGCAGTACCGCGTACCGGTCGAACGCGTCACGGCCCACCTTCTGATCGGCGCGCGCCGTCATGCCGGCCAGGTACGAAATGTGCGCCTGCAGACCCGGCTTGCCGTACCGAATGGGCTGCGTGTTCACGATCTCGCTCACCACCTTCACCATGGCTGCGGTATCAGCCGCGGCGCCGGTCGCCCCACGCAGACGCTGCTCGGCGGCGCGTACCCGTGCCACCACCGCATTCACTTCGGCCACCATGTCGCGCATGCGGGTGTTGTGCGCGAACTGTTCCTGCAAGTCAGCTTCGGTGGTGCCATCAGCCGCGAGACGCGGGTCGATGCGCACGCGCAGCGGGACCGTCTGCGTCGTCCCACCCACCGAAAGGCGCAGCGTGTACTGGCCCGGCGGGGCGCCGAGTCCGTTGCGATGCTGCATGCCCCAGACGAAGCGGTTCATGCCCGCATTCTTCGTGACCAGATTGAGGGTCGGCGCAGCCACCGCGCCCGCGCCGGGACGGCCGGCCATCATGGCCGCTTCCGGGTCGTCCTCGTCTGCCGCGCGGCGACGCGGCGGAGCCGGCGGCGTCACCCCACTCTTGTAGCTGTTCACCAGCTGACCGGCCGCATTGAGAATCTCGATGCGCACCGTGTCCGACGGTGCCGTGGGCAGGTAGTAGTCCACGGTGGGACCGAGAATGGCCTGGCCCACGTTGGTGCGATAGCCGTCACGTGGCGTGAACAGCGTGACCGGCGCCGACGCGGTCCGCGCACCGATCTGCTGCAGCGGGGTGATGTTGTCGAGAATCCACGCCGCACGACCCTGCGTCGCGATGACGAGGTCGTTGTTGTGCACGCGGATGTCGTTGATGGGCACGATGGGCATGTTCAGGTTGAACGGCTGCCAGTGTGCGCCATTGTCGAAGGAGATGTAGAGACCAAACTCCGTGCCCGCGTACAGCAAGCCTTCACGCACCGGATCTTCGCGCACGACACGCGTGGGCACGTCAGCCGGAATGCCGTTCTTGCCATCGGTGAGGCGCTTCCAGGTCTTGCCGTAGTCGTCGGTGCGATAGATGTACGGCTGGTAGTCGCCGAGCAGATAGCGATAGGTGGCGAAGTACGCCGAACCCTTGCGGTGTGGCGACGCATCGATCCACGCCACACGCCCGCCCTCGGGCAGATCCTTGGGCGTCACACGCGCCCAGGTCTTGCCATCATCACGCGTCACGGAGTAGGGGCCGTCGTTGGCACCGGTCCAGATGACCCCCTTCTCGAGCGGCGATTCCGAGATGGCGTAGAGCGTGCTGTAGAACTCTTCGCCGGTCACGTCGCGCGTGATGGGCGAACCACTGCCGCCCTGACAGCACTTGGGGAAGGCCGTGAGGTCGGGGGAGATCTTCTCCCAGGTCACGCCGTTGTTGCGCGTGCGGTGCAGATACTGCGAGCCGTAGTACAGCACCTTGGGGTCATGCGGCGACGTGGCCATGGGCGTCGTACGCTGCATGCGGTAGATGAGGTCACCGCCGTCGTTGCCGTACAGCGACTGTCCACCAATCCAGTACGCCTTGGTCACCCCGGCGGCCACGTTCTGCACGTAGAACTGACCCTTGCAGTTGCCGTAAATGATGTTGCGATCCGACGGGTGCGGAATGATGGGGCCTGTCTCGCAGCCCGGCCCCGTCTTCACCGCGTCCATGTTGAACGGCGCGTTGAGACTCGGCACGATGTAGGTGCTGTTGTCCTGCTGCGCCATGTACAGGTTGTACGGGAAGGCATTGTCCAGCCACACGCCGTAGAACTCCGCCGTGGGCTGCACATCCTGCGAGCTCCAGGTGCGTCCACCATCGAACGACACATTGGCGCCGCCGTCGTTGGACTGCACCATGATGTTGCCGTCCTTCGGATTCACCCACAGATCGTGATTGTCACCGTGCGGCGTGCGGAACGGCGTGACGGTCTTGCCACCATCCGTGCTCTTGTAGAGCGTTTCCGCACCGCCGTAGATGATGTCCGCGTTGGACGGATCGGCGTTGAGCGAGGTGTAGTAGAACGGGCGCGTGATGAGACCCGGCGTGCTGTTCACCAGCTGCCAACTCTCGCCCGCGTTTTCGCTGCGATAAAGGCCACCACCGGGCAGCGCTTCCACCAGCGCATAGAGACGCTGCGGGTTGGCGGCCGTCACGGCGAGGTTGCCCTTGCCGATGAGCTCATTGGGCAGCCCCGTGGTCTGCACGCGCTTCCACGTCTCGCCGCCGTCCGTGCTCTTGTAGAAGCCGCCCTCACGCGAGCCCGAGATGATGGTCCATGGCTTGCGCTCGATGCGGTTCATCCAGGCGTACACCACGTCCGGATTGCCCGGCTGCAGTTCCACGTCCATGGCGCCAGTGGAGTCGCTCACGTAGAGCGTCTTCTTCCAGGTCTTGCCGCCATCGGTGGTCTTGAAGACCCCGCGTTCGTTGTTCGGCTTGAAGATGTCGCCGTAGGCAGCCACCCACACGATGTCCGGATTGCTGGGGTGAATGCGCACCGCGCCCACCTGTCCGGCATTGTACAGTCCGCGGAACTCCCAGGTCTTGCCGCCATCGCCGCTGCGATACATGCCGCGTCCCGTGGACACATTGGAGCGGACGCCGTCAGAGCCGGTGCCCACCCAGATCACGTTGGGATCGCTGTCGGCCACCGCAATGGCCCCCATGGACGCGACGGGGATCTTGTGGTCGGAGATGGGCTCCCAGCTCTCTCCGCCGTTGGTGGTGCGCCACAGGCCGCCACTGGCCACACCCATGTAGAACGTTCGTGGCTGGGAGGGCACGCCGGTTACGGCCGTCACGCGACCGCCGCGCGAGTGACCCACCAGGCGATAGGACAGGCCACGGAAGACGGCGGGATCGACCGACTCCAGTTGCGGAACCTTGGCTGAACGGGGTGTTGTGGCGCGCGGCGTGGAGCCGGTGCCTGGCCGGGAAGCGGTGCCCGTCTGGGCATCGATGGTGTGCGGGATCAGTGTCAAGAGCGCTGGCGTCAATACGGCAGCGGACAGGGACCACGCGGCCCGGGTGAATGGGCGCATCGGGACTCGGCTGGGGTGAGGAGGGGTGGCGGGGCCAGTGCGACGCCCCTGCAAACGAGCGGCCGATCGCACGGTCCCCCGAATTTAACGGCTCACCGTGGCGAGGTGCTGAATGGCGGCATGTAGCAGGTTGGACGACTGCGCGTTAGGCTCAAGAGAATCCAGACACGGGCGTCTCATACCGGACTCCCGGACAGGACTCCCCAGCGGATCGTTCGCGCCCTTCGTAGGTAGAAGGCCCGGACTTTCCTGCCCACCGCTCTCCGGTTTCTGCATGCCTGCTGCTGCACCTGCCCCTCCACGCACCACCGCCCCCGCACCGCCTGTGAACACGCCGAGTACGTCTCCCCCCTCATCGGCGTCGGGTGCCGATGGCATGTTTGCGTATTGGAAGGAAGACTTGCCGGCGTCGCTGGTCGTCTTCCTGGTGGCTCTGCCACTTTGCCTTGGGATTGCGTTGGCGTCTGGCGCTCCCTTGTTGTCAGGGGTCATCGCCGGTGTCGTGGGTGGCATTGTGGTGGGCCTGGCCTCGGGCTCGCACCTTATGGTCAGCGGGCCGGCTGCCGGTCTCACCGCCATCGTCATTTCCGGCATTGCGCAGGTCGGCGGATTCCCGCAGTTCCTGCCCGCGGTGGTCATCGGCGGTGTCATTCAGATGCTGCTCGGCGTCGCCCGTGCAGGCGTGATCGGCTACTACTTTCCGTCCGCCGTCATCAAGGGCATGCTGGCCGCCATCGGCCTCACGCTCATCCTCAAGCAGTTGCCGCACGCTGTGGGTTACGACGAAGACTACGAGGGCGATTTCTCGTTCATTAGCCCGTCGGGCGAGAACACCTTCGGAGCCATCGGCTCGGCGTTCAACGACATTCAGATCGGTGCGGTGCTGGTGTCGCTGGTTGGCGTGGCGCTCATGATCATCTGGCCCAAGACGCCACTCAAGAAGATCAAGCTTCTGCCCGCGCCGCTGGCTGCGGTGGTGGTTGGGGTGGCCATCAACGAAGTGCTGCGCCTCGTGAGTCCTGATCTGGCCATTCGCGGCACGCACCTCGTGTCGCTGCCCAGTGAAGGCCTCGACAATCTGCTGTCACAGGTGGCGCGTCCCGACTGGAGCGCGCTGGGCAACCAGAGTGTGTGGGTGCTGGCGGTAACCATTGGTATCGTCGCCAGCCTGGAATCGCTGCTCAGTCTCGAAGCCACCAACAAGCTCGACCCGTGGAAGCGCGAAGCGCCGGCCAATCGCGAACTGTTCGCGCAGGGCCTTGGCAACATGACCTCCGGTCTGCTGGGCGGCCTGCCCGTCACCGGCGTCATTGTCCGCTCGTCAGCCAACATCGACGCGGGAGCGCGCACGCGTCTGTCAGGCATCGTGCACGGGGTCATGCTGCTGGTGGCCACACTGGCGTTGGCGTCGATGCTCAATCGCATTCCGCTGGCTGCGCTCGCCGGCGTGCTGCTGGTGACGGGCTTCAAGCTTACGACGCCGGCGCTGTGGAAGAACGCATGGGATCATGGGTGGTCCCAATTCATACCGTTTGCTGTCACCATCGTCGCCATTCTGTTCACCGACCTGCTCAAGGGCATCGGCATCGGTCTCGTGGTGGGCATCGTGTTCATTCTGGTGGAGCACATGCGCCGCCCGGCGCTCACCAGGATCAGTCCGCCCGGCGCCATTCTCACCCGCTACGTATTGCCTGACCAGGTCACCTTCCTGAGCAAGGCCAGCATCTCGCGCGAGCTCGAGTCCTTCACGTCGGGCATGCGGGTGGAAATCGACGGCCGTCGCACCACGCGCTACGATCAGGATGTACTCGAGATCCTCAACGAATTCCGGGAAACCGCCAAGGGGCGGAACATCGATTATCGTCTGGTCGGCGTGCCGGAATCCGACATCACGCCGCTGCACTAGTGCGCTACACTCACCTGTTGTTCTGACACTCCCCAGCCGACCTGCCATGGAAGACTATCGCCGCATACTGCAACACAACCGGGAGTGGGCCGCTGCCATGGTGGCCGCGGACCCGGAGTATTTCAAGAAGCGCGCCGCCAAACAGGAACCGACCTTCCTGTACATCGGCTGCGCCGACAGCCGTGTGCCTGCCAATGTTGTCACCGGCACCGAGCCCGGTGAGATGTTCGTGCACCGCAACATCGCGAACGTCGTGCTGCCGAGCGACCTCAACGCCATGTGCGTGCTGCAGTACGCCGTGGAAGTGCTCGACGTGAAGCACGTGATCGTCACGGGTCACTACGGCTGTGGCGGCGTGAAGGCGGCCATGGGCAGTGGGTCCCACGGCTTGGTCGATCACTGGCTGCAGCCCATTCGCAACGTGGTGCGCTGGAACCAGGAGGAACTGGACCAGTATCCGGATGAGCAGTCGAAGTTCAATCGCGTGGTGGAGCTCAACGTGCTCGAACAGATCTACCATCTGTCGGAGACGCCCATCATCCAGAACGCCTGGGCCAAGGGCGGTCGCCCGCACCTGCATGGTTTTGTGTACGACATGCACACGGGTCTGCTGCGCGAAATCGCTACCGACGTGAACAGCCAGAAGACTGCCGACGAGTTGGCCACGCGGCGCCTTTCCGGCGTGCCGGCCGGTCCGCCGCCGGTCGCGGGCAAGCTGCAGCCGCCGCTGCAGACGCCGGCCCTCGAGGTCGGATCGGGTGAGCTGGCCGATGCCATTGCCAAGCGTGTGCTCGATCGCCTCGCGGCGGTCGGCGTGCCCATGAAGAAGTAAGGAGCCATGGCCAAGCTGCTTTCTCCCTTCAAGTCCCTGCCGGCGGAGCGCCGGCAGGCGCTGGTGCTCGAAGCCCTCAAGCGTCACAAGGGCGCCAAGACCCTGTATGCGCAGCGTATCGCGGCCCGTGGTGGCGGCTTCCGCGCCACCACGCTCGTCACCTGGGCCAACGACAAGCTGGCGCGTGAGGTGCTGCGTCTGGGCGCACTGCAGGCCCAGGATGAGCTGGAGCTGCTGCAGATGCTGTACGTGGACCTCGAGCCACAGTACCAGATCACCTTTCTCGACGCGGCCGGTGTGACACACGAAAACGGTGTCATTCCCGAGGATCTCGAAGCGCCGTACGCCAGCGCCGAGCAGGTGGCCGCTGGTGCCGCGGCCGTGCAGTCGGCGCACGGCGAGGCCGGCGCGCACTATCTGCGTACGCTGGTGACCTACAACCTGGCCGCCTGGCCGGGCCTCGATGCGGTGGTGAGCGCTGAGGCGTAAGCCTCAGCGCATCCCGAACATTCCGCCACCACCAAAGGGCATGCGCGGCATTCCACCCTTCCCGCCGCCCATGCCCCCCATCTTTTTCATCATCTTCTGCATTTCGCGGAACTGCTCGAGCAGACGGTTCACTTCCGTCACCGTGCGACCGCTGCCCTTGGCAATGCGCGCACGACGTGATCCGTTGATGATCTCGGGCTTCTTGCGTTCCTGCGGCGTCATGGACAGCACAATGGCCTCGATGTGCTTGAGGCGCTTGGGGTCCATCTTGACGTCCTTGAGCATCTTCGGGTTCACACCCGGCAGCAGCTTGAGCAGGTTCTCGAACGGCCCAAGTTTCTGCATCTGCCGCATGGCGCTCAGGAAGTCTTCGAGGTCCATGCCCTCCTTGCGCACTTTCTTCTCGAGCTTCTTGGCCTCGTCGGCGTCGAAGGCCTGCTGCGCCTTCTCCACCAGCGAGACCACGTCGCCCATCTGCAGAATGCGGCCGGCCATGCGCTCGGGATGGAACTCCTCCAGCGCATCGGGCTTCTCGCCCACACCGATGTACTTGATGGGCTTCTTGAGCACCCCGTAGATCGACAGCGCCGCACCACCGCGCGCATCACCATCGAGCTTGGTCAGGATGACGCCGGTGATGTCGAGGGCCTCGTTGAAGCCCTGCGCAATCTTCACCGCTTCCTGGCCCGTCATGCCGTCGGCCACGAAGAGGATTTCGTCCGGCTTGATGGCGGCCTTGAGGCGCACCAACTCGTCCATCATTTCGGCGTCGATCTGCAGACGACCGGCCGTGTCGACAATGACCACGCGGTCGCGGTTGCGCTGCCCCTGATCAATGCCGGCCTTGGCAATCTTCACCACATCCTGCGTGCCACGATCGGCGTACACGGGCACATCGAGCGCCTTGCCCAGCGTTTCCAGCTGATCGATGGCCGCGGGGCGGTACACGTCGGCCGCCACCAGGCGCGTGCTCTTGTTCTCGAGCTTGAGCTTGCGCGCGAGCTTGCCGGCCGTGGTGGTCTTACCCGAGCCCTGAAGACCCACCATCATCACGACGGTCGGCGGCACCGAGCTCATCTTGAGCCCCTCGCGCTGCTCGCCCAGCATGGACGTGAGTTCGTCGTGGACGATCTTCACGAGCTGTTGCGCCGGCTGCACCGTCTTGATCTGCAGCACGCCGACGGCCTTCTTCTCCACCCGCTCCAGGAACTCGCGGGTGAGCGCAAAGTTCACGTCGGCCTCGAGCAGCACGCGCCGGACCTCGCGCATGCCCTCCTTGATGTCGGCTTCCGTGAGAACGCCCCGTCCGCGCAGCTTGGCGAAGACGTTGCCGAGTTTGTCTGTCAGTTCGTCGAACATCCTTCAAGCTGTCACAGTCGGACAGGAAAGGCCACTGCACAGGGCCCTCGGCGTGACGGACCGACGGGGGGCCTGCCGTCGCCGGGCGGCACCAGACGGGCGGCCTCGAGCGGATCTGGAGGCCCAATCCGGCCCGCCCCGTGACACATCGTTCCCGCTGGTGCTTAACTTGTGGTGGAAACACGCGTTGCCCGTCCCGCGCCGGTCCGTACATTGGCCGACAGTGCGTCACGCTGTCACACTTCCTGCCCGCCACGTGTCCCGCTCAAGCCCTCGTTACTCCGCCGTGCAGATGCCCCGCGGCCAGCGCAAGGAAGAAATCCTTCGCGCCGAACTGCCGCCGACCCTGCCGCTGATGGCCCTGCGGTCCACCATCGTGTATCCGCTGGGCACGATCGCGGTGCAGATGGGCGCCCCCGAGAACCTCGCCCTGCTGCGGGCCCACGAGGAACCCGGGCTGGTGGTGGCGCTGGTGGTGGCCTCCGGCGACAACGACGATGCCATCGATCCACATCGGTTCATTGGCCGGGTCGGCGTGGCGGCCCGTGTGCACGAGCGCATCAATCTGCCGGGCGACACCGTCCAGATCACCCTGCAGGGCCTGCGGCGCATCACTATCGACGACGTCACGCAGACCGAGCCCTTTGCGGTGGCTGCCGTGCAGGGCGCCAAGGAACTGCCGGCCGACCCGGCCGAGCTCGATGAACTGGTGGCGCGCACCGTCACCGCCGCGGAAACGCTGGCCGAGTTGGTGGACCGCATTCCCAACGAGGTGCCGCAGATCCTCAAGATGAACGTGTCCGACCCCGGACGCTTTGCGGACTTGGCGGCCACCAACATGAACCTGCGCATTGCCGACAAGGAAGAGGTGCTGCAACGCCTCGATATCGGCCAGCGCATTCGTTTCATTCTCTCGCGCCTCGAGCGCGAAGTGGCGCGCGCGCGCGTCATGGAAGACGTCAAGAAGCAGACGGAAATCAAGATCGAGCAGCACCAGCGCGAGTTCTATCTGCGTCAGCAGCTGCGCGCCATTCAGTCGGAGTTGGGTGAAGCCGACCCCAACGAAAAGGAGTCGGTGGACCTGCTGCGCCGCATCGACGAGGCGCAGTTGCCGGAGAAGGTGGCCACCGAGGCGCGGCGCGAAACCGAACGCCTGCGCATGCTCTCACCCGCGTCCAGCGAGTATCAGGTGCTGCGCACCTATCTCGACTGGGTGCTGGCCCTGCCCTGGCACGCACGCAGCGGCAATGACAAGGACATCGCACTGGCCAACGTGGAGGCCGCGCTGGAAGAGCGGCACTACGGGCTCGACGAAGCCAAGGAGCGCATCGTGGAGTATCTCGCCGTGCGCAAGCTGCGCGGCGGCGATCCCACCGGCCCCATTCTCTGCTTCGTCGGACCGCCGGGTACTGGCAAGACCTCACTCGGTGAGGCCATTGCCACCAGCATCGGACGGGCCTTCTATCGCATCTCCGTGGGCGGCGTGCGCGACGAAGCGGAAATCCGCGGGCATCGTCGCACGTATGTGGGCGCCATGCCGGGCATGCTGATTCAGGCGCTGCGCCGTGTGGAGGTGCGCGATCCGGTCATCATGATCGACGAGATCGACAAGATGTCGGGCGGCGGCCCCGGTGGTGACCCGACGGCGGCCATGCTCGAGGTGCTCGACCCGTCGCAGAACTCGACCTTCGTCGATCACTATCTCAATCTGCCCTTCGATCTCTCGAGCACGCTGTTCATCTGCACGGCCAACAATCTCTTCGACATTCCCGGCCCGCTGCGTGACCGCATGGAAGTCATCCGCATTGCCGGGTACACCATCGAGGAGAAAGTCGAGATCGCGCAGCGCTATCTCATTCCGCGGCTGCTTGACGACCACGGCCTCACGGACGACGACCTGCAGCTCGACGAACGCGTGCTGGGCTTCATCACCTCGCGCTATTCGCGTGAGGCGGGCCTGCGCACCTTCGAGCGCTGCATTGCCTCGCTGATGCGCAAGCGCGCCCGGGCCAAGGCCGACGGCGACGATTCCGCCTGGGTCATCGACAGCGCGCGCGTGCAGGACATTCTGGGCGCCCCCCGTTTTGCCATGGAAGAGGCCGAGAAGGAACCGGAGATCGGTGCCGTGACCGGTCTCGCGTGGACCAGCACCGGTGGGGATCTCATGACCATCGAGGCGCTGCGCATGCCCGGCATGGGCAAGCTGACCGTCACCGGGCAATTGGGTGACGTCATGCGTGAGTCGGTGGACGCCGCCTATTCGTTCGTGCGGTCCAGAGCGGCAACGCTGGGCATTGCCGACATCGAGTTCCGCGAGGCCGATCTCCACCTGCACTTCCCGGCCGGCTCCATCCCCAAGGATGGCCCTTCGGCCGGCATCGCCGTCACGCTGGCCGTGGCCAGTGCGCTGTCACGTCGCCCGGTGCGCCGCGATCTCGCGCTCACGGGTGAGGTCACGCTGCGCGGCAAGGTGCTGGAAATCGGTGGTGTGAAGGAAAAGGTGCTGGCCGCGTACCGCGCCGGTCTGCGCGAGGTCATCCTGCCCAAGGGCAACGAGAAGGATGTGCGCGACGTGCCGCAGGAAGTGCGCGACAAGATGGCCTTCACCTTTGCCAGCACCATGGACGAGGTACTGCATCTCGCGCTGCTGCCGCATCCGGACACGCAACTCGCCGACTCCAAGCCGAGCCAGCCCACGGTATCGGTGGACCGGCATGCCCTGCCCGCAGATCTGCGTTAGCCACGAGGGTCGGTGTACCGGACGGATCGTCAACAGCTCACGCAGAGAACTGCAAGAGAACCGCAGAGAGCGCAGCGGGATCGATCGTCTACGGATTGGCTCTCATGATTGATCCGTGTGGTTTCCGCCC